>CALEIL010000542.1 GCA_937876435.1 uncultured Bacteroidota bacterium | reverse complement strand
TCTTGGCATATGAAAGGAAACATTTCACCCACCACAGCATGTCCGCCAGGGAACAATACCCTCCCGCCTTCAGGGTCAATGGCCGGAAGCACAAGCCCCTTCTACAGGAATTTACACACAAATGAACAGAAAATACAAAAATCCGTTTAACGTTATATATATTGGGTGATTCCCGGTGTGTATGGTGTGGGGAAATCTATACTGGCGTCCACGATATTCAAAATATTTTTTTTGACAGATCAAGGCGCGATAAGGAGGGATAACCGGACCCAGAAAGCCCGGGGGATTGGCATGAAGAACAATGAGGATAGATCAGCTAAGTTAACGAAAAACATGCATGCAATGAGAATTTCGTGCACTTGTTTCCTGTAACGGAACTCGACTCATTAAGATTTAATGGAAAATGGTTAATTTTGGTTTCTAAAGTTAAAAATTAAAGGATGTTATTTGTAGGGGAAAGCGCCAAAAGCAAAATAGAAGAAATCCGTCAAAGCGGTGAAATAGGTCAGGATCACTTCGTCAGAGTGAGTGTAGCCAGTGGTGGATGTTCTGGTCTTACCTATCAGATGGAGTTTGATACGGAAAGCAAACCGGACGATCAGGTATTTGACGACAACGGAATAAGGATCGTCACCGACCTGCGAAGTTTCCTGTATTTGTGCAACACGAAACTGGAGTTTTCGGGCGGATTGACAGGCAAAGGTTTTTACTTTGACAATCCCAACGCGGCCAGGTCCTGCGCTTGTGGCGAGAGTTTTTCACTATAATATAATTGTGCTTATATTGTAGGATTGTGCTCGAGAAGGAATGAATTGAGAGAGGAATAGCATTGAATAACCAATAACTACATACTATGAAATTGCCTGGTAATCATCTTCTTCTGCCCCTGGTATCTATCCTGATACTTGCTGTTATTTTTTCTTGCTCCCGAAACCCTGTGACAGGTAAGAAACAACTCAGTTTTATGAGTTATGACCAGGAGAAGGCGATGGGTGCCCAGTCAGACCCATCCGTCGTCGCACAGTTTGGTCGATATGAGGACAAAAAAATTCAGGACTTTATTACCAGAGAAGGAAATAAGATGGTAAAGGTCTCCCACCGTCCTGACTTACCATTTGAATTTAAGATTTTGAATTCACCCGTCGTCAACGCCTTTGCACTACCAGGCGGGTATGTGTATTTCACGAGAGGGATTTTAGCTCATTTTTCCAACGAAGCCGAATTTGCCGGTGTACTGGGACATGAAATTGGCCACGTGACCGCCCGGCACGGAGCAGAACAATACACCAATCAGATTTTATCGCAGGTAGGGCTTATGGTCGGACTGGTACTGTCCCCTACGGTCCGCCAGTTCGCCAATGAACTATCACAGGGGGTCCAGCTCATGTTGTTGAGCAACAGCCGTGCCCATGAGAGCCAATCGGATGAACTCGGGGTGGAGTATTCCACCAAAATAGGATACGATGCCAATTACATGGCCAATTTTTTTGCGACGATTGGACGGATTAGTTCGCAGAGCGGCGGGGATGAAATTCCTACTTTTCTTTCCACGCACCCCAATCCAGCAGATCGTTTTACCCGGGTACATGAATTGGCTACTGAATGGCAAAATAAACTTCAATTACCAGAATACAAGGTCAACCGAAATTCGTACCTGGAAATGATCGATGGGATCATTTACGGGGAGGATCCCCGGGAAGGCTACACGGATAATGGGGTATTTTATCACCCTCAACTGCGGTTTTCTTTCCCGTACCCCAATGGATGGCAACTGGCGAATACACCCCAGCAGGTCCAAATGGCACCCAAAGATCAGAATGCATTGATGTTGCTCAGCCTCGCTCAGGGAAATTCCACAGAGGAAGCAGCGCAGGCTTTTGTTCAGAATTATAGTCTTACCGTCGTGGAATCCAATAATAAAACGGTCAATGGATATCCCGCGCTGCAATTGGTAGCAGACCAGGTCAATGAGCAGGATCCAAGCCAAAACGTACGGTTGTTAACCTATTTTTATCAAGATCGAACCAACAAATTGATTTACCAAATGCTCGGGGTAGCTCCGAAACAGGAATTTAGCAAGTTTGCCAATTATTTTCTCTTCACCATGGACAATTTCAAATCGTTGACGGATCCTGCCCGGATTAACGTAAAACCCGAGCAGATCAGGGTAGTCACCATTCCGTCGGCTATGACTTTGCAACAGGCGCTCAAAAGCCACAATATGCCTTCAAATCGATTCAATGAACTGGCCATTCTCAACAGCATGGAATTGAATCAACCCTTACAGGCCAAAGACAAGATCAAGGTCGTGGTGAAATCGAACGTGAATCCGTAAATAATGCCGGGTTTATCTTCGCTCTCCTCTCTCATTCTCGATCTGTCTGATGGTCCGCTCTGCGCACC
>CALEIL010000541.1 GCA_937876435.1 uncultured Bacteroidota bacterium | reverse complement strand
CGTTTCGGGATGACCTAGCGCCTGCCATAGCGCATGGCTGGTGTGCGGCGTGATCGGATTCAGCAGCAGCACCATTGCCGACAGCGCTTCGTGACGCAGCGCGCGACCATTCGGCGTCATGTCGTCGAAGCGCGCCAGATGATTGAGGAACTCCATCACCGCGGCAATCGCCGTATTGAAGCTGTGCCGGCGTCCGTAGTCGTCGGAAACCTTCTGGATCGTCTCGTGCAACTGCCGCCGCAGCGTCTTCTGCGCTGCATCGAGCGCTGCCGGCTCGAACGCCGCCAGCGGGCCGTCGCCGACATGGCGCTGCACCTGGGTCCAGAGTCGGCGCAGGAACCGCGCCATGCCCTCGACACCGGATTCGTTCCATTCCAGCGACTGGTCCGGAGGTGCCGCAAACATCGAGAACAGCCGCACGGTGTCGGCGCCGTAGCGGCCGACCATGGTTTGCGGGTCGACGCCATTGTTCTTCGACTTCGACATCTTTTCCACAGCGCCAATCTGCACTGGCTGGCCATCACTGGTCAGTTTCGCCGCGACTACCTGCCCGCGATCGTCGCGCTCGATCTCGACGACATCGATCTGCGCGTTCGGGACCACCTGCCGCAGCGCGCGCTAGCCGGTAGTGCTCCATTTAAGCGCCTGACCTTTGATGTCGTCAAAATCCGCGACAACGCCCTCCGCTTCCAGCTTTTGTATACTGGAGAGAATGCTGTTTGCCTGCAAAATACAATGGTATATGTGATCCCAAAAACCCGAATAAGATCCAGTGGTCACCGAATGGTTGAAGCTATACAGACCATCCAGGCCGCGACCCTGAGAGAAAATTGTCAGATCACCGCCCTTGGCGTTGGCGTACATGATAAAATTGCGTCCGTAGTATGCCGAGCTCCGCATGTTGCTCAACAACCCATTCATGATTACCCGGGCATCGTCCGGGGTTTGAATAGAGGAGCTGGCATCGCCGGAATTGCTGGGTTTGACGTCGAGAAAGTCTTCCCCACACGCTGTTAACGCGAGAAATATAAGTACCGTCACAAATATGTTTACTGCTTTCATTTTCTATAATATTATTTTGTCTAAAAACCAATTTCGATTCCAAATGTAAAGGTCTTTCCGTACGGCGTTTCCCAGCCCCTGGTGGAGTACTGGTTTACCTCCGGATCGGCGAGTTTATACTGGGAGAAGGTTAGCAAATTGGTTCCGTTAAAATAAATTCTGGTGTTATCGACGTTCACCTTGTTGAGAAAGTTTACGGGCAAATTATACGCTAGCGTAATATTTTTTAACCGTATAAAGCTGGCATCGTACAGATTTCGACTGCTGTACTGGATCGCATCCGTGGGATCGAATCCTTCAATTTTGGGGAGGCTCCTGGTCGGTTCTTCGACCGTCCACATGTTGTCGTACTGATATTGCGCCCGGATTCGTTCCCAGTAATAGCCGTCATCCACGACGTCCTTACTGGCACCATCATACAAGTCTCCCCCGATTTTGTAAATAAAATTCGCTCCCAGAGTGATTCCTTTATATTCCAGGTCGGTACCCAATCCTCCGAAGACGTTGGGGATTCCATCCCCGTTGATAATGTAATTGGCATCCCGCCAATCGTACGAAGCACCACGACCTTTGAGTAAAAATTCACCGGCAGTAGGATCATCCGGATCGTTCACGTACCATCGGTTTTTTCCGTTTTCGGGATCAACACCGGCCCATTCGTAACCGTAAAACGCGAGCGTGGACTCCCCCTCCCGAAAGACGTATTGGGCCCGGGCATCTGATCCAGTGGGATCGTACCAAATAATATCGGCTCCCTCTTCCTCGCCTTCCGCACGATACAAACGAGTGACTTCGGAACTGATCATAGAAGCGTTCACATTGACACCCCAGCGAAAGCTATTGGAGCGTACTATGTCCCCTCCGATGGACAACTCCAATCCCCGGTTGTTAATCTCACCCACGTTTTTGAGGGTAGAACTAAATCCAGTAACCCTGGAAATGGGAACGCTCTGAAGAAGGTCCTTTGAATCCCGGTTGAAGTATTCGATGCTTCCGTAAACGCGTTCGTCATACAAGCCAAAATCCAATCCGATATTGGTCGTATAGTTGGTCTCCCAGGTCAGATTGGCGTCTGCGATCGTGCTGATTCCTCCCCCCGCTTGCTCCAGATAACTGATGCCGTACGCGGTCAGCGAACGCCAGCCGTAATTGGTAGATGGCAATGTACCATTCACGCCGTACGACGCGCGCAACCTCAAATTACTGATCGCCGGGACCTGTTCCAGAAAACCTTCCTGATCCAATCTCCAGGCGCCAGAAACGGAGTAAAAATTACCCCATCGGGTATCCGGCCCAAGTTTGGACGATCCATCCCGCCGGAACGAGGCTGAAAAGTAGTAGCGATCGTCGTAGCTGTATTCCCCTCTAGACAAATAAGATTGAATCGTATTGCCCCAAAAATAGGCACTCGCATCCAATTCACCCGCAGTAGCTACCGTGTGCAAAGCACTGGACGGCAGACCGTTTCCGGTCGATCGCTGGAAATCGGTTTCATTTTTTTCTGCCTCATAACCGGCCAAAAGATTCAATCGATGTCGGCCAAACAACTGGTCATAATTGAGGGTGGTCGACGACACCAGCTTACTGTAATTGGTGGTCATATCAGACACCGTCCCATTGGCGTTGGATCCACTAAAATGATTGGCACTGTAATAAATATGGTCTTTGGTGCGCGTGTTGTCGTATGAAAACACGGTGCGGGCGTTGAAGCCAGGTAATATGTTGACCTGAAGCGTTTCGTTTGCCGACAGACGGAGCGTGTTTCCACTGTTTTCCCATTCATTGTCGTAGTAGACATTGTTTTGACCATAGCTCCCATATCGAGCCGTCCAGGGTTCTCCCGTTTTGTAATCGGTCGGCCAGTACAGCCCCCATAGCAGGTTGCGCGTTTGCAGGTAATAATTACTACTTAGGTTGCGCGTATCATTGAACCCGGTTAATTTACTATTGGAAATATTGATATTGGAGGTAAAATCAATCAATCTGCCGATTTTTTGGGACAGATTCACCCGGCCCGTAATCCGGTCGTACCCATTGATTTTGATCCTGTTCAAATCCTTGGTGTAGGACAAGGAGGAATAATACCTCGTGTTGCCATCGCCCCCGCTTACTGATATATCGTTGGTCTGATATACCCCGGTTCGGAATAGTGCGTCCTCCCAGTCAAAATATTCTCCTTCCCGATTGACGACGCCGTCTGTCATGCCCCGAATGTTCACGTTTTCAGCCAAACCGGTTCCATTGGTTTCGAAGTAGTATCCGTGTTTATTAAATTTGCCGTTTAGTCGACGAAGGGCGTCAGAATTGGCTTCCTCTTCGGATTTATCCCGGCCCGTATTGTAGTCGTGAAAAACCCGGTAGAGCATATTGACATTGTCCTGGGTGCTGGCTGCTTCATAATTATCGGTGGCCCAGGAGGGGGTATATCCGACCGATGACCGAAGGGTGAATTTGGGCTTACCCAATTTCCCTTTTTTAGTGGTCACCAATACCACGCCATTCGCGGCTCGAGATCCATATAAAGACGAAGCTGCGGCATCCTTGAGGATGGTTATGGACTCGATGTCGGATGGATTTATCGAATTCATTACGTTGTTGGTTGCATAAATGTAATCGCTCAACTGTCCGCTATTACCCGAATTGACGGGGACACCATCCACCACGTAGAGGGGTTCGTTGGACGCGTTCATCGAACCGATCCCCCGGATACGGATGCTTGTTGTAGATCCGGCTTGGCCACTGGAAGAAGCTACCTGTACGCCGGCTGCTTTTCCGATCAACGAGTTTTGGAACGTCGTCGAGGGAATGTCCTGGATTTCTCTGGAATCGATCACCGAAGCCGCTCCCGTGTACGTTCCTTTGGTCGACGTACCATAAGCCACAACGATGACCTGATCGAGCTGCGATACATCCTCCTCCATGATCACGCTAATATTGGTGCGACCGTCCACAGCAACGGTCTGGGTTTTATATCCGATGTACGAAAACACCAGCGAATCCTGTAAACCCGCATCGATGACGAATCCGCCGTCGATATCCGTGATGGCGCCCCGGGTCGTTTCCTTGACCTGGATATTCACACCGATCAACGGCTCTCCATCCTCATCCGTTACCGTACCCCGAATTTCGACCACAGCATCCGATAAAATTATCGAGTTCCCGGGGACAGCGGTCCCTGGGACCCATTCCATGGCTGCCAAATGCTGCGTACTGATCGGAAAAATCAAAACGGCGATCAATAATCGCCAGATTACCCCGACAGATCGGAGCTGGCAGCTACCAGTACGTCGTCGCACATCGGTAGACTGGAATAAAAAATTCGTGGGTAATCGTTTTTTCATAAGGCCGCCTTTTTTGTTTGATATTAATGATTTGTGAATCCATCGATCTACTCAATGGTATACATTATTTTACAACCAGAAATCCTCTTTTGACATCTCATCGTTGCTCCTCCCTCATTTAGCCGAGGCTATACCTGCCTGCCGGCAGACAGGCTCACTCGAAGCGCCTTGATCTGACTCAAATTATCC
>CALEIL010000540.1 GCA_937876435.1 uncultured Bacteroidota bacterium | reverse complement strand
ATTTTGACGAAATCCTGGCAATGATTGAATCGGCCTCAGCAAAAGGCCAATGGCTGATCCTGGCAGGCCATGAAACAGGGGGTTCGGGGAGTCAAAAAACGGATCTCGAAATGCTGAGAAAATTGTGCGAATACGCGAAAGACCCGGCGAACGGGATTTGGATTGCGCCGGTCGGAACGGTTGGTCAGTACGTCAAAGAGAAGCGGGAGAAAATGCTGGATAGCATCAACATTCCCCAAATAACCTACGCCGACAGTGACGGATCGCTGGAGCTGTGGGCGATAAATGGCCGGGGGATCGGACCCAAAATAGAGTATATGCCCGAGTGGAAAGCGTTTGGTTGGTTTACCGGAGAAGATCGCATCGAATGGGATGTCGAGCTGAAACAGTCAGGAAAATATAAAGTAGAAATGGAATGGTCGGTCTCAGATCAGGAGGCCGGGAATGAATTCGTCATCGAATCCGGTGCGCAAAGGCTGCAGGGAAAGGTGGGGAAAACGGGATCCTGGGAGACGTTCAAAACCACGAACGTCGGAGAACTTGAATTGTCCAAAGGATACCACCGAATCGTGTTCCGACCCGCCATGGAGTTTAAGGGGGGAGCAATGTTGGATCTGAGGAGGTTGGTGTTGACACCCCGATAATTTCTCAGGAGTATTGTCGGAGTTTACCTCCCAACTGCAAGGAGGGAGGCGGGAGCTCCAACGTCCCCAGGAGCGTTTATGGATTTAGGAGGCTTGTAATTCCGCCACATTAAGTGAGGGGATATCGGACACCAAAAATCACTTGAAATTCATTATATTTGAGTTCAAATGCATACTTAAGTCGATGAATCAACAACGATTAAAAAATCTAAAAACGATCATACTTCCTATACTTGAAAAATATGAGATAAGGAAGGCGGGGTTGTTTGGATCTGCGGCTAGGGGAGAGCTCAATGTTCAGGATTTGGATATACTCGTACAAATCAATCGAAGGATCAGTTTACTTGATTTTATTGGAATCCAGCAAGAATTGGAGGATGCCTTAAAAATGAAAGTGGATTTGGTGGAATATGATTCGATTAAACCGTCTTTAAAAGATCATATTCTAAGTGAGGAAGTAGCTATTTTATGAAAAGAAGGAGTTCACGTATCTATCTGCAGGATATTTTACAAAGCATTCATTATATACAGGAGTTCCTGAACGGAATTACAGAAGATGAATTTTATAGTAATATTGAGAAGCAAGATGCGGTTTTGAGAAGACTTGAAATAATTGGGGAAGCTGTAAAAAACTTACCAGATGAATTACGAGATAATTATCCCGAGATACCGTGGCGCCAAATCGCTGGGATGCGTGATTTTATCATTCATAAATATTTTGGTATAACTATTGAGATGGTTTGGGTGGCAGCAACAGAAGAATTATTGGACCTCCAGTCGGCAGTGCTAGAAATGATTGAATCAGAAAGTTAATTGGCAGCTAATTTTGCGCGAGATTATCAAAATGGAGTACAACACAAAATACCGGGAGCAATAGATGGATGTCATATTTATTCTAATCCCCCTCGTATTTCTGATGATCGTCGCGTACCGGGGTGCCAGCGTCATCGTATTTGCCCCGATAGCGGCCATGCTGGGTGTTCTATTGTACAACCCTGAGTGGGTTCCGGCGTTTTTTACCGGGATATTTATGGAGCGGTTGGCCGGATTTGTCCGGCTGTATCTACCCGTCTTTCTGTTGGGGGCTATATTTGGAAAATTGATCGAAATGGCGGGTTACGCCCAGTCGATTACCCAATCCATTATCCGGTGGTTTGGGCCCGATCGTTCTATATTGTCCATTGTGCTGGTAGGTGCTATCCTGACCTATGGCGGTGTCTCACTCTTCGTCGTTGTGTTTGCGCTGTATCCGTTTGCATCGGATCTATTCAAGAGCGCTCATATCCCCAAGCGATTGATTCCGGGTGCGATTGCCCTGGGAGCGTTTACGTTTACTATGGACTCCTTCCCGGGTACCCCCCAGATCCAAAACATCATACCGACCACCTTTTTCAATACCGATGCCTGGGCAGCGCCTGTCCTCGGACTCGTCGGCGGAATCCTGACGTTTCTGATCGGGATGTACTACCTCAATTGGCAAAAAAAGAAAGCTTTCCGCAGAGATGAAGGGTATGGAAGCAATCACAAAAACGAACCCGAACAGTACGAAGCAAAATCTACGCCTCCGGTATACCTGGCGATTCTACCCTTGATATGCGTCGCGGTATTTAATAAACTCCTCGGCATGTTTTTCGGGAAGTATTATTCTGACCAGATTGATTTTTCCCAGATTGGAATCGAGGGTGTTAAATCCCTGGACGTTTCCGCCTTATCCGCTATTTGGGCAGTGTCTGGTGGATTGATCATTGGGATCCTGGTCGTGATCTTATTTTCGTTTGGCAGAATAAAAAACAACCTCACCGCGGGTTTAAACCTATCGGTGGGAGGAGCGTTGCTGGCCACGCTCAATACGGCTTCAGAATATGGATTTGGGGCGGTGATCGCTTCCTTACCCGCGTTTAAGACGGTCAGCAACGGGCTGGGAAACGTTTTTCGGGATCCGCTGGTCAATGAGGCGGTGACCACGACTACGCTGGCGGGCATCACCGGATCGGCATCGGGAGGGTTGAGTATTGCCCTGGCTACGATGAGCGACCAGTATATCGCGATGGCCCAACAGGCGAATATACCGATGGAGGTACTCCACCGGGTGGCTTCCATGGCGAGTGGAGGTATGGATACCTTGCCGCACAATGGGGCCGTGATTACCTTGCTGGCTGTGACAGGACTCACCCATAAGCAATCCTACAAGGACATTTTCTTTTTGACCATACTCAAAGTATTGATCGTTTTTATAGTGATCGGACTGTATTACACCACCGGATGGGTGTAATCAATATTGATATTGTACACCACTTAATTTACGCATTATGACCAGAAGTATTTATCTGTTTTTGTTGACCGCCCTGGCTGCAATCCTTTTATCCTGTGGAGATTCTTCACAGACCAGTTCAGCCAGTTCCGACTCACAGCCTGCAAGCATTGAAAATATGCCCGTTGGAGTAGCATTGTACTCCTTCAACCGATTTCCATTACCCGAAACCTTGAAAAAATCAAAACAGGCCGGGGTAACTCTTGTGGAGGGATTTTTCTTTCACCAGCTTGGAGGTGAATTTGGGGAAAAAAGGATTCCGGATCTTGCGGACGACGAAGTCACCAGCCTGATGAAAATGATCGACGATTCGGGCTTGACAATGGAGTCGATGTATGCGGGTGGAAATACCGCTGCCGAATGGAAGAGCCAGTTTGAAATAGGCCAGAAAATGGGCTTGTCTTTTCTGGTGGGAGAGCCTGAACCGGAATTGTGGGATGCGATCGATGACATGGCTGGTCAACACGGGCTCAAACTGGCCATTCATGAACACGCTCGTGGGAAAAGCATCTTTTGGCATCCTGATTCGGTACTGGCAGCCATCGAAGGACACGAGAACTTTGGCGCATGTGGCGACCTGGGGCACTGGGTGCGGAGCGGATTGGATCCGGTGGAGTGCCTGAAGGCGCTGGAAGGCCATCTGATCAGCATTCACGCCAAGGACCTGGATGAATTTGGGAATATCGATGCCAACGATATCAAACTCGGAACGGGGGTGATTGATTATCCGGCGGTGATGGCTGAACTGAAACGACAGAATTTCCAGGGTCCGATATACGTGGAGTGCGAACACGACTGGGAGGACAATCTGGAGGATGTGAAGTACGCGGTGGAATACCTTGAGAAGTTGAATTAACATCCAGGACTTCGAGGATATATCGAAGGTATGTATCCGGGAAGAAAGGATGGGGGGTGCGTTGGGAGGGTGACTTTACAATCCCTCCCTCCCCTTAAAACTCTCGTCCAGGGGTAACACGTGGCCACGATTACTTGTCAAACACTCCCTCAGGAATCCTTCCCACCCATGAATCGGGAATTTGTTTGCAATCAAAAATTTGACTGATAACCCACGCCGTATTGATATTGCTATTGGGATAATCCAGTGACTTTCCCTTTCTGATACCCGGACCAGTCACCCCCCAGGGCACCAACATTTCCCGTTCCGTCACACCCCCGTGGCTTTTGCCGATTCCCCCGTGATCAGTGATCAGGAAAAAGTGCGTGTCCTCGTATAATTCCTTTTGCTTCAGTTTGTTCAATAGGTCCCCGATAGCCTTATCCGCCTCCTCGAGCGCGGTGATATACTCGGCAGACATCCACTCAAATCCATGCCCCGCATGATCCGTGTGAACAGAATATAAAAATATCAGGGTAGGAGATGTTGCGTATTTCTCCATAAACTGGACCGCTTTATCATAATTCTCGGAATATCGGTCATCTTCTAAATAGGATACCTCGTCGAGGTACTTCTGATTGATAGGTTGAATCAGATTGGCCCAGTTGTAATAATACGCAGTTTTCACCCCTCGAATCTGCTCTTTCAGTATTTTGAAAATGGATGGAAAATATCCGTCGTTATCCGCTTCCATCGGTGGAAGTTCATGCTCTTCGAGCGTCCATTGATTGTTCACCACTCCGTGTTGCTCGGGTCCGCTTCCGGTCAAATGACTGGTCCAGTTGGGGAGGGTCACCGAGGGCATCACACTTCTGGTGGTAAGCGAAAGGACACCTTCGCTCATCAGTTGTTTCAGATGCGGAATATCGGCCTGGTGGTAGCCTTCCACGCTAAATCCATCCAATCCGATCACGACCACGCGCTGACCAAAAATTCCATGCGTGAAAAAGAATCCCAACAACAGACCAGACAAAAATAACTTTCTCATAAGGCGAATAGGTTTAAAAATTTATACATTGACCACCCTGAGACTTCGGTGATCGATGCCTTTCCCTGGCATAAATATACTCACTTCTGAAGTCTGTGCAAATTTCAGCGCTCGCTATTAATTTCAGACATCCCGGATCAATCTCGCGATCTCCCCGACACTCCATTGAGGTTTACAAAACTCGTTTGTCCCATTGTCTGAGACCCTGGCACCTACGAGATCGGCAGGCTTGCCGGGACCACCGGGACAAGTCGGCTCGGTATGGCCGGGCTCACCCTTGACCCCACAACTCACCCCGGAGAAAAGAAATCAAAGATGGATCCGATCGTGTCGAATACGACGGACGGAATGTCGATTCCGGGACCGTGATATTTTCCTTTCCATGAGTGATCCAGCGACCCCGCCCGCAGTAGTATGGTTTACTGTTGGTCAATTGGCCTGAAAATGAGGCTTCGTTAAGATTGTATTTTCACGACAATTTACCATATTGCAATCTGGCCGGTCCATGCCTGGAATGGAAAACTTTCAATCATAAATCTACCGGAACTTTGAAAAATATCATTCTGTTGCTTTCTGTTTTTCTATTGATGAATACTGCCTGTTCCAGGAAAACGTTACAGAGGGGTTTGGTCAATCTACCGCAACAAGGGAAATCGGTACCCATCCACGGGAAAATCCAAATCGATCAAAATGGAGGCCACTTGCAGGGGATTCAGATGTATCAGGAAAATGATAGAACATATCTCTATCTATCGGGAAGTTCGTCCAAAGCCGGTTTTATAGTCAAAGCCGAGATCGATTCTCAGGCCCGTATTTTATCAGCCGACACCTTATTGTCGGATCCTTACAGGCACGCGGGCGGGTTTCAAATTTCGGGACGCTATCTGGCCATTGGGATTGAAGACAATATCGAGAGAAATACCTCACGGGTCATGGTTTATGATTTGACGAAAGAGGGCGACCTCTGGTCCGATCCCGTACAGATGATCCGGAGGAATGGAGCCTATGAGCGGGTTACAGCGGGAGCCGTCGGGATGACCCGTATCCATGGCCATTTTCTGATAGCAGTGGCGAATTGGGATAGCCGGCATCTCGATTTTTATATTTGCCCGGTAGATCAGCTTGACGATCAAAAAATGGGTTTCCGGTGGATGGCCAGCCTGGAAATGAAAGGCATATCCCGTGAAAAATGGTCAGATCCTGACTGGAATTCCTACCAAAACATCAACCTGTTTTCACAATCCGATCGGAAACTTTTTTTGGTAGGATTTGCTGCCAACTCCCGGGGAGAAAACGTGGCCGATCTGTTTCGGCTGCGCATAAATGAGGATTTGTTTATGCCGTCACACCAGATCGAAAGTAAGAAATCAGATATTTTGATTACAAAATTGGATTCCAGAAGCTTTGAATCCGATTCCATGAACAGTTTTAGATGGGGAGCAGGCTTGTATCGGGATCAGAACGGCAATTTGACGCTATTGGCCTGCCCGGATCACATCGATGATGACACGAAAGTTGTCATGTACGGTGTTTCATCATTTTTTTAACATCGAGGTTAGTACTCTGTTAAGACAAAAATTTTAATTTCCTTCGGGATCTTTTGAGCCATCTCATCGTTGCTCC
>CALEIL010000539.1 GCA_937876435.1 uncultured Bacteroidota bacterium | reverse complement strand
AAGCCGTAAGCCGCTTCACCTCCCCTCAAGCAGCCCTGCAAGCTTCTTCCGGCACGGCAGCAATCCTTTCCAATCACAATTCACCATTAAATTACACCGGCCCATAACTGTATAAATGGGATCCACTGATGTAGTATATCCGGTCGTCCAGATAAGCCCCACCGGTGGTAATGGGCTGGGGGCTATAGTCCAGCAGTTCCAGATCGAACGTGGTTTCGTTGATCCGAAAGATCCCCTTTTGAAGCAAAACAAAGATTTCATTTTCCCCCTTCACAAAGATCTGAGGTGACTGGCTGGCTACCGCCCGCCCGTATTGTTCTCTAAAATTATTTTGATAAATAATATCTCTGGTGGCCGGGTCAAACACAAAAAACACGTCGTAATCGGCGATACCGTAGACCAGCCCATCATCCCGGGTGATCAGATCGCTGTAATCCTGAACACCCGGAAGTAAAGATGCCTTCCATGTGACTTCCCGATCAGCCCGAGATAGGGTATACAACACCGCCTGATCAGCCTTCTTTTCACCCCCGGTTCCCGGCGAAGTCGTGGTTCCACCAAGAAGTACCCGATCGCTCAACTGGGTCATGCTCTTCGTGGATTGATCGACCACTATGGCGCTGTCGTTCAATAAAATGCCCTCCCTGGAAGAAAGATCATAAATTAACAATCCACCCCCAGTGTACCCGTATTGCGGCGTCCCGCCCATCACCACGATCTGTTGATCGGAGGTGGTCAGCACCCGGTGCGGCCGGTACACGACCGGATCACACTGGTACAATATCCTTGAATACGATTTCGCACTTTGCGATTCCCCCAGCCTGGTATTTTTATAATCCCATTCCACCAGATCTCCCTGCGGATAGGAACCAAAGAAAATGCTGGTTTCATTGGTAGCGAAGGCGTTGAACTGACCATACGCACTCCTCCTTTCCCACGAATCGACCGTAGGATCGTATTGAAACATTCGGAACGGAAACGAACTCCCCCCGATAATGCATTTATTAGCCGGCGAAGTGACCACGTTCATCACCCACGAACCATCCGTGTCGTAGTTAAAATCCACCGAACTGGTCGTAGAATCCGGCTGGAGGACGCTCAGACTCCGACCGATCATATCCACGCTTTCCACACGGTGACCATCCGGAAATGTCATATGCTGCAAGCTTTGAGACCCGGTCACGAAGGGTTTAGGTCGGATTTCGTGATCCGTTCCGATTTTTCTGACCAGGCCCCGGTACATCTCATACCATTCCCCTTTTTCATCCAGCGTGCTTTGGCCGTATACTTTGCCGTCGGTATTCCGGTACAGATAGGCCATTCCGGTGCCTCTTTCAGAACTTTCCAGAACGGGAAATTTATCGCCGGTCTGCGGATCAAAGGCGATGATCTGGCGATTGGTATTTCCCAGAGCAAAATAAATCCATCCGGAATCATCCGCTGCGATATACCTGGGGTATTGCGCCCAGTTTTCCCGATTCAACGAACCATAATCCTTCAGTTCGTAGGTATGGGGATTGAAACGCACCAAACCACTGTTGGGGTAGGTGACCGCCCAGATGTAGCCTTCGTCGTCTTCGGTCATACTCATCGCCATGCGGGGCGTGGTCCCGGACTGAAAGGTAAAAGCCCGTTTCCGGGGATCAAATTCCGCAAAATGACTATTATATAAGGTGTACAACTTCCCGTTGGAGGCGAGTATCGATGTGTATACAGCATCTCCTCCAATGTCAAATGGCATATCAAATTGTTGGGAATGCCCCGTCTTCACGTCTACCATCAACAAACCGTAACTCCCCCTGTGATCAAACAGCCAAATCATCAGCACATTGTTGCCTTCGCCGTCTACGGTGGCGATCATTCCTCTGGGATGGGCACAAGGCGAGGCTACTCCATGGTCGGTGAATTTTTCCGAAGGGTCCTCCCCCGGCCGATCCTCTGTAGAAGTTTTATCCGAAGGATGCCCGGATGCAATACCCGAAGAAA
>CALEIL010000538.1 GCA_937876435.1 uncultured Bacteroidota bacterium | reverse complement strand
GGAGTTTATTCAATATCTCCCTGAGCGAGGCATTTTTCAACCCGATCTCTTCCCCCGAAATAAAAACTTCATCCAGATCGGATTCCTCCAGGTCGTAATCCTTCAGGTCAAGATGGGGTTTCCGGTCTTTTCTTGGTTTAATAGGATTGGTCGTAGAGAGCAAATGCCCCCTGTCCCGGAATCCATGGATGATCGACAGAACATCAAATTCCTTCTCCAGTTTGGTGACGGTGGTTGCCTTTTCGGTGGTGACATCCCCATTGGATTGGAAATCGAAGCCACTAAAAAATGCCCGCCAACCCTGTTCGACCGATTCAGGGTTATCTTTATATGTTTTGTACAGATTTTCAATGACATTGGGATGTGCATTGAATACATAGGAATAATCTTTCATCTCACTGTTATGATTCTTTCAATTACAAATATCGAAATTTTGCACTGACTTGCTATTTATGCCTGGTCGATTTTATCCAAATTAAATAACCATCCCGATATTCTGACCTATAAACGTTTGGATGAATGATTAGTTGCTGATTTTAGGCCCAAACTTAAATACATAAGTGGGTAAACCAGAAAAAATATAAACAGGCAGGAAAAGACGATCAGCCACCACGCCGATAAATTATAACGGGCAGCCGAAATCATCGATCCGATGGTCACCATATCCGGAGGGAGTCCCATCCCAAGAAATGAGATCGTAGATTCCAGCAGTATGATCCTGGCCACCACCAGAGGAAACAAAGCAAAAAACACAGACCTGGTATTCTTCCATAAATAATGAAAAACCAGGTTTTTACCGGAGACTTTATTTCTGAGAGCCTGTAAAAAATAAGGTTTTTCACTTACTTCGGTCGCCATCCTGCGAGAAATCATAGCCATGGAAGGCCATACCACCGCCACGATAATCAATATCATTCCCCCCAAATTCAAAATTCCAATCGCAGAAGATAGCACCAGAATCAATAACAAATCGGGCAGAGCCTGGTACCATTCAATCCACCGCCCCCACATCCAGGGCGCGGAGTACTTTCCAAAGAGATTCCCCAAAAATTTACCCGACGTCGCCTTGAATATAACAAGACCCGCTGCCAGAAGCAGCCAGAAATACATCCCAGTCAGCCAACTCATCAGAATAATTGCGAACAGGACTCCCCAAAAAAATGAAAACCTCCAGCGAAACCAACGTACATATACTGACCAAATCCCCAGAAGCCAACCAAAGATCATGGCGACACTCCCGGAAATAAATCCAATCAGTAATGATCTCTGTCCACCGTACAAAATCCCGGCAAAGACATCTCTACCCAGTACATCCGTTCCCAAAAGATGCCAGCCAACTCCCCGGGTATACGAAAGCGGTGGCAATAGGGATCCTACCCTGGTATCCAGAGTCTCGGCATTCATTTTCACAATCAGAGGTTCGATTCCTGGTCCACACGAATCTGGTGCGAAGAAATGCAATCCGTCTTCGCATCTCTGCACCAGGTAATACGGTCCAGCCAAAACGTAACATAATCCAAAGCAACCTATAATAATGACCGCATACCAAATGAGAATGCTTCGTCGTAATCCCGTTACGTTTGTCGGAACCTTCATAGCAAACCTGTCTTATGGCGGTTGGATGAATAAAAGAAGTCAATCAGTCCGTCAGCCATTATATGTCCTGTTTGCTGAACCAAGGTAAAAATGAAGATGAGATATACCGTACTCGCAATGTCGTAATTCATAATGGACTCATACATAAAGCGACCCAGTCCCGGGACGTTGAAAATCCATTCGATAATCAGGGACCCCCCCAATACTGATACGAAAAGATTGGAAAGGACGGCCACGCTGGCTACTAACAAATACCTGGAAAGATATCTGAAGCGGAAATCGGAGGAGGAAATCCCTATATGCCGCAGATACTGAAATGACGGATCCCGTTGACGAATTTCGCGGATCTTTTCATGAAATACCCGATAGTACAACAACATCGGGCTGATGGCGAATAGGATCATAGGCAATATAAGCTGGGGACCATAGTACCGGTAAATATCCCCCAGTCCGTTGACCGGAGTTTCCAGAAATATGGGAAACGGGAAGGATCGAGAAATGACCCCGTACCGGTGGCTCGTCAGAAAAACCAGGGCAAGCGTGGCCAATACAAAAGTGGGAAACGAATACACCAATACAGACCAGCGATCCACCCGATTGAGCAGTACCGGTTTGTTGTAAAAACCCAAAACAAAGCTAAACACGAGCAACCAGCCCAACAGAAGCGCCGGGATGGAATACGCCAGAGTCCACCATACCGTTCTATTAAATTTCTTTCGGACCAGTTCTCCGGAGAGTGTTTGGAGTGAGGGTCGCCCAGACACAATACCCGTAAGATAATGATGAAAAACGTTATGAGTCCCATTCCACCTCACATTGAGCAAGGGAAGGTCCTCCAACGAAGGAGCTTCCAGGACCAGGTTCCAGATTTCCGGCCGCATTTCATTAACGCGATTTTGATCCATTTTTTCTATGATCTTTGAAAATTCAGTCCTGGAACCTGATCCGAGGATCCGGACTAACTGACTTGGTAAGATGGATCCGGTTTCTCGTTTTTTGATGGAACTGAGTTCATGGTTCACCCACCGGGCGTACTGATCCATGACTTCGGGATTTTGCACGTCCTTACTCAATAACCGGAATGACCCCTGAAACATCACGGGTATCTCAAGATATGAATCTGGTAAGTAACCCGCATTGGCGCGAATATAAAAAAGCCCATCGGATCGGGAAAGAATGCGGGTATTGTCCTGTAATCCCAGCAGATGCGCCAGTTCGCGTTCGGACCCCAATTCCAATTCACTGCTATCGAGGACCTGGACGGCTGGCAACTTATAAAATAAAAAAATGGTAACAAAAAGAATCGACAGGGTAACCGGCACCATAATAATCAATCGGTATATCAGACGCCGAATCATCTCATCGGTTAATTTTGGATAGAAGAAGATCATAACCGGGTCTTTGCGAAGACCAGTACAGATCGATTCCATCGCGTACCGCTATCGCCTCATCCGGGGCCACCAGGAAAAACACAGGTACCTGATCTGCAAACAGATTTTGTAGCTCGTTGTAAAAATAGGCCTGATCCTCTGGAATGATGGATTCTCTAAGATGTTCCAGTACCAGATCGATCGAATCATTCGCCAGGCCCTGGTAGTTTTTACCCGCCGCATCCGACTGCGAACTATGCCACAGGGGAAAAGGGTCATCGAGCAGGTTGTTTTGCCTCAAAGCAAGAGCGGCAAGATCGTATGTCTTATTCTGTAGCTCGGGTAAAAAAGACCTGAAATCCGCGGATTGAATTTCCAGGTTGACTCCGATCGATTTCCAGTATCCCTTAATAAGAGTCGCCACATTTCTGGATAACTGGCTTCTGGTGGTCCATATTCCCAGTGTCAATTCCGTAAGCTTATCCTTTACAGGACATTCCAGGATCCCATCCCCGTCAATGTCCTGACAACCAATAGCCTCGAGCTCACGGCGGGCTTCCACTGGATCAAATTCAACAGGAAACGCCGTATAATATGATTTATCAGGATGTATGGGGCCAAATGCCGGCTTCCCTCTTCCGTGAAACAACCGGTTGACAATATCTTCCCGGTTAATGGCTTTGTTGAGGGCCTGCCTGATAATCTTGTTGCCCAGTAAAGGGTGTGTATTGTTGACCGCCAGGTAAAACATCTGGAGCGTAGGTACATCGTGAACTTCCCCTGAAAATGAAGCAAGCAAAGCCGAATCCCGGTCATCGATAACGCTCAAAATATCGATAGCACCACTGGTGAACGCGTGGAGGGCATTCTGAGGATCCGGGATAATGACAAACTGCACAGAATCGATATTGGTATCAAAAAGTGTCTTAACATCTGCTTGATTTTCTCCCCAAAAATTGTCCACCCGATCCAGGGTAATCTGCTGACCGGGTATCCAGTTGGAGACCTGAAATAGGCCGCTGACGGGTTTTGGCCATTGTTCGGGGCTTCCGTGGGAATTAAAAGCCTGCGCCAGTTTCTGGAGACGTTGATCTTCTTCCTCCGTGAATCTTCCGGAGAGAAATGAACTGAAGGGTATCGAATCCAGGATCGAAGTGGAATCCATCCGATGGGCAGGATAAGGCGTGAGTCCGGCGATGAACTCATCTGCCAGAATATAGGGGGTTTCCATCGTCAAAAACAAAGTATCGCCCGTGGTCCGAATGTCTGATATCAGGCTCAGGTATGCCGCCCATGATTGGTGGCTGATATATGGATTGAGTCCCATTTTGATGGTGTAGACTATATCATTTAGAGTGACCGGATGTCCATCACTCCAGCGGGCCTGCAAGCGGGTTGTCAGGGGATAATCGACCCCGTCCCGGGTGATGCGGGGCTGGTACGACTGAATCAGTATAGGAATCCAGGTTTTGGTTTGATTATCCCATTTGGCTAAAGGCAGTAACATTTGTTTTTCGATAAAAGTAGAGACGCTCAATCTGGACAAAGCCGGATTGAGGATATCGACTTCACCGCTCACCTGGATCCGAAGTAAATTGGATCGTTCAGGTATAGCTTCCTGGTCACATGACCAAAACAGCAGCAATACCAAGCCTGAGAATAGACCCCATCCGTGAATAATACTTTTCATAACATCAACGATGTACTACGAAGGTATTAATTATTTGATTTCGGATTTCGGATATTCGGATTTCGGTTTCGAAATCCAGGAAAAGGGTCAATGATCAAATACCTCGACGTTCTTCTGCTTGATGACCAGATTGGTAAATTTTCCTTTGAAGCGGGTAGCCCGGACGATGTGATTGTCAATCCAGTGGTAGTTCCCCCCGCGGGGTTTGTTCATTAAGAGTCCATGGTATTTGAAATCGTGTTTTCGGAGCCAGGTTTCCGTGATCTCTCTGTGAACCTCGGTCCTGCTGGTAAAAAATGTGATGATGTGTCCTTCGTCATACCAGTTGTTAATGATTTCGAGCGCATCCGGATATATCTGGGCAGTCACCATCCGTTCGGGTTCCTCGTTGGGAATATCATCACAGATCGTTCCATCAATGTCGATCAGAAAATTTTTAATTTCTTCCGGAAGTACGGGACTCAGGTGTTCGCCTTTTTCGTTGACGATATCCTTGAATTGCACCTCTTTAGCTTGATTTCTATTTTCCATATTACAAACTTAAAACATTATTTATACTTTGCAGGGTTCAAAGATCCAATTTACTGAAAATTAATATATGTAGCCGGGTCTGCCGGAAAGCCGTCTATCCACAGTTCAAAGTGAACGTGGGGTCCAGTGGTCATAGTTCCTGTATTTCCTATAATCGCCACCGCTTCGCCCTGGGTCACCTTCTCGTACTTTTCCTTCAGTAAGGAAGAGTTGTGTTTGTACACGGAAATAATCCCGTTGGAATGAAGGATCATAATGGAATTACCCGTTTCGACCGTCCAGTCTGATTGTAAGACCAGGCCATCAGCGATCGACTTGACGGCTGTGTTTTTTGGAGCCAGAATATCGATCCCAAAGTGTGAAACCGTCGGATCGTACCCCTTCCCGATGGGGCCTATCAAGGGAGGCATCAGGTCAATGACCTGGTCATTGACACCTGGTGCCGGACCACTCATCCGGATGGTTTGTCGCAAAGACCTCAATCGATCCTCCGTTTCCATGTTTTCCCGTAATTGGATTTCTTCTTCTGATTTGGGAATCGGTTGTATCTTGCTATCTACCAGAGTTTCAGGACTTGATTCCTGGCGCTGGAGGCTATCGATCGGCTGTCCACTGATCAGCCCCTGGAGCGTATTGATGTAGACGTCCTGTTGGGTGAGTACCAACGCCATTTCATCTACTCTGTTCCGCAATTCGATTATTTCTGCGGCATCAAGCTGGTTAAAATTTCCCGGCAATAGTTTTCGGACCGGAGTGAAAGCCACCATCAAATAAACTACCAGGGCAATGACACCTACCAGACCAGTGATCAGGACGATTAGCTTCCAGCGCCGCATATGGAGAATGGGTCTGCGTTGAAGGGTTTCAGAGTCCACCAATTCGATCTGAAAGGTTTCCCGCCACCACGACTCCTGGTCATTTTCGGAGATTTCAGTCATGTTTTCCTTCCTCTTTTATAAAATAAATCACCCGGCGATCAAGTTATGACAAAGGTAAAAGTATTTTGTGGAAAGAATCGAAATCTGATTGTAAATTTGATTGGCACAATATGTGCACTGCTAATCAAAAAACACATTAAAAATTACCTGAATATATTCAATAAAATTCATTGATGAAGCATTTCAATCATAAGGCGCTCTTATTGATTTTGATTGTCTCTTCCTGTACAGTCCACAAGAACAAGGAAGATCAGTCATTTCTGAATAAAGTTTACCACAACACTACTGCCAGGTACAACGGTTATTTTAATGCCGATCTGCTGATGCATGAAAGCATAGCTGCTCTCAATCAGGAATACGTCGAAGACTACGATACCCTGGTACCGGTCTACCCGTATATGGCCAACCCCAACGTAGAAAATCAATTCAACACGCTGGACAAGGTCATCGAAAAAGTGACCACCGTGAGTGCTTTACACCGCCAAAGTCATTGGCTCGATGACAATTACCTCATGCTCGGCAAGGCCCAGTTTCTCAAGAAAAACTACAAGGAAGCCGGGGCGGCGTTTATGTATCTGGTCGGAAATTTTGATCCCGTATCTCCCAATGAAGACATTCGCGAGGTCAAGGAAGACAGATCAAGAGGCCGGAATTCCAGAAAAGAATATAAGCAGCGCGAACAGGATCAGGAAAAACGAAGAAAGGAAATCAACAAGAAACGGAAACAGGAGAGAAAAAAGGCCAATAAGAGCCGAGGAAATAAAAAGAAAAAAAGACCCGAACGGTCGGAGAGACCAGCCAACAACACCCCTTCAGAAGAAACCACCACACCGGACGAACCTCTATTGGCTTCGGTTTCCGAAAAACCTGATTTGCCGTCTTCCGGGGGACTGATCCCCGAAGCTTCCAATCCGGATCAGTACTTCATGAAACACAAACCCGCCTATCAGGAAGGATTGCTTTGGGAAGCCAGAACCTGGACAGCACAGGAAAATTATTTTAGTGCCGAAGCCCGGTTGTCTATGCTGGTTTCGGATCCCAACACCTCCAAAGAAATCCGAAATCAAGCTCTCGTCGCGCTGATAGACAGTTACGTCAAAAGCAAAAAATATCCACGGGCGATTCAATCGATCAACGAAGCGTTGGATCAGGACCTGGATCAAAACACCAAAATCAGGCTGGCCTTCCTGGCCGGGCAGATTTCTGCACAGCTCAATTCCAATCAGGATGCGATCGGTTATTTTGAAAAAGTGATCAAATATCATCCGGAGCAGTACGAAAAAATCTTTTACTCCCGTCTGTACATCACCCGACTGACAGGGGGAGACTTGATTGGAAAATTCGAAGATCTGCTCAAAAACCCCAATAATGAGCCATACAAAGGGCAAATATATTATACGATGGGTGAAACCTACCGCGACAATTACGATTTTCAGCGGGCCATCGAAGCATACAAGAAGGTAGATAATCCGGAATTTACGGTCAATCCAACCACCAAAGCCAAAGCCTTTATGGCGATCGCCGATATAAGCTTTGATTCTGAGGTATATGCTGAAGCCCGGAAATACTACGAGATGACTCTGGGGCTGATTTCACCAAACGATAATCGTTACTCACGGGCCAAAAAACGATCCCAACAATTGGAAGGCATCGTGACAGCCATTGAAACGATTTCACATCAAGATAGTCTGTTGAGAATATCCGGTTACACTGACGCCCAAAAGAAAGATCTGGCAACGCAGATAAAAAAAGCTAATCAGGCTACACTCGATCAAAGCACGGCTTCTCAGGGAGGCGATCCCAACACGATTTCCGGAAGACAAATGGTCACAAAATTTGGATCCGCAGGAGGAGTTCAGTCCTCTTTCTTTGCCTACGATGAAAAAAGTCTTACCCAGGGGCAAAAAGCGTTTACCAAAAAATGGGGGAATCGCAAACTGGCTGATAACTGGAGATATACCAATGCCGGAGGGGATATTTCTGTAGATGAATCTGCAGCTGTAGGAAGGTCCGTTTCATTTGGCATCACGCAAACAGAGATCGATGAAATCCTACAGGACGTACCGGATACACCGGAAGAAAAAGAAAAGAGCAAACAGCTCATTGATCAGACGATGCTCAGATTGGGTTTCGCATTCAGATCCGACCTCAACGATCTGGAAAATAGCAACGAAACGCTGATCGAATTAATCGAACGAAAACCCAACCGGGAAATCCACGCAGAAGCGTTGTACCTTCTTTACATTAATGCAAGGGAATCGGGTGACAACAACCTGGCCACGCAATACAAACGACAATTTGACAGCCAATTTGGTGACACCGGGTTTGCAAACAAAATTCTGACATCTACCACCGCGATAGGTCAGGAAAACATCGCTGAAAGTGCTTTGAAACAAGTAAAAAAGGACTACGAAAGCGGTGATTACGAAAAAGTACTCCAATTGAGTAATCAGTCCAAATCTATGTTTGAAAACCGGCCCGACCTGCTTTCTCAGTTTGCATTACTGGAAGCTCTGGCCACAGGGAAAGTCCACGGAAGGGAACCATACATCCAAAAATTACAATATCTCGTGGCCAATTATCCCCAATCCAGGGAAGGGGAACAAGCCAGGGAATACCTCCGGCTGTTGGGAGCAGACGTAAAAACCAATATCACCCCTACCAGTTCATCCTCAGCCGCTGAATTTAGTGATAAAGTGGACAATACCCCTCATTATATTCTGGCTCTGGTCAACAGCAACGAAGAGATCAATCCTTTGAAATCGACCATTTCTGATTTCAACAAAGAATTTTTCAAAAATGCTAACGTATCGATCAGCACGGTACAGATTTCAACTCCTGAGGGACGCGAGCCCGCTATATTGATCCGGCGCTTCGACAACAAGGAACAAGCCATGAAATACTATCAGGTCGTTCAAAACAATGCCGCGAAATTTAATGGGGATAAAACCACGACATTACTCCCACTGGCTATTACCAATTACAGGTTTTTGATCACTGAAAACAAGCTTCCGGAATACAAAGAATTCCTGACTAAACATTACGGATTATCGTTCTAGAAAAAAGAGTATTGGCCATCCTGGTAAATGAGGCATAACAAAATGCTTACATTAGCCATTGTACAGGACCAGTAGAAAGTCCTAGTGCATCATGACAAAAATTTTAATTTCCTTCGGGATCTTTTGAGCCATATCATCGTTGCTCCTCAATCATAGAACCCCGGCTATACTCATTCGAAGCGCCTTGATCTGACTCAAAATATCCTCGAATGTTTCTTAAATCTTTATCTTGACAGAGTACTAGTCCAGATCCGTTTGATATTTCCCGGTTTCAATTGGAGGTGGAGGTAAATGCCACATCGAGATTCGCACAAAATAACCTTCGGCAGGATAAATTGTTAATATATATTTCGTGGGCAATTTCAGTCTGCATGACCTCAAAACATGATGCTGATTATTGTTTTTATTATCTT
Organism: uncultured Bacteroidota bacterium; assembly: GCA_937876435.1. GTDB lineage: Bacteria > Bacteroidota > Bacteroidia > Chitinophagales > Saprospiraceae > Membranihabitans. The sequence goes on along the minus strand of CALEIL010000538.1, from coordinate 6,080 downwards.
TACTGGAAAAATAAATCATATGTTCTCCAAAACCTGTGAATATGCCATAAAAACTATGGTATTTATCAAAACTATGGAACCAAAAGGGATCCATATAGGCTTAAAGCTCATCGCCCAAACGATAGATTCTCCTCAGGCATTTACGGCCAAAATTTTGCAAAGGCTGGTTCGTGCAGATTTATTACAATCCATTCGTGGGCCTCATGGAGGTTTTAAAATAAATGATAAAAACGGACCTATTTACCTAAAGGATATCGTAGTAGCCATCGATGGGGATGCTTTATTCTCCAAATGCGTATTGGGTTTTGACAAGTGTTCTTCGGAAGAACCTTGCGCTGTACACTATAAATTCAGCGAAGTCCGAAAAGAGTTGAATCGAACATTATCTGATACGAAACTCGATGAAATAGCAGGCATTGTAGAAGCAGGAATGGGAACACTGAAGCTGTAGAAGAAAAAGGTTCTTCAATCCGGATCGACTTTCTGAGTTGATCCACACTCCGCAACCATTACTACCTTATTTCCTACCTTTGACCGTCAGATCATTAGTTCATCAATCATGAAGCAGAAATCCGGGACAATGATCAGGAACTGGATGAGTATTTCACTGTTCCTGCTATTTTTATCCAGCATTCTTGGATTGTGGATGAGATATGAAATATACTCTGCTTCTCTGATTCTTCCCTTCAAACACATTTTACACGCCCATTCACATACGGCCTTGCTGGGCTTTGGATTCTTGTTCATCCTGGGGGCGTACATGTTTACAGTTATTCCATCCGGGGTGGAAAAACGTGTATTCTACAGGTATGCTGTCGTCTATTCAATAGCTGTGGTGGGGATGACCCTGAGCTTTCTGTATCAAAGTTATGGCGCTATCAGTATTTCATTCTCCACGATCGCCATGATTCTGGCTTATATTATGATCGCACGTTTCCTTCGGGAATACAGGAATATTGACGAAAAACTAAAAAATCCCCTGATCAGATGGAGTACGTATTGGTTCTTAATATCTACTCTTGGCATTTGGTTCATAGGGCCTGTGACTGCCGTATTGGGTAGAGGTCACGAACTTTATTTTTTGTCAATCCAGTTTTTTCTACATTTCCAGTTTAATGGATGGTTCACGTATTCCGCATTGGGATTACTTATTTACGTATCAAGAAAAGGAGGCCTCAAAGTCAGGATTTCCCCCACCGGTGTCACGCTCCTGCACATCAGTCTGGTCCTGACCTATTTTCTCAGCGTTATCGTGGTGGATAAACACCCAATTTTCTTCGCATTAAATTCTTTGGGAGTAGCACTGCAATTGTTGGCGTATTTCCTCATTTTCACCCCGATCGTTAAGTTTCAGATCAGACAATCTGATCCCGGGCGATGGGTCTCCTGGATTATCCTGACGGGCATATTCTGTCTGACCCTGAAAGTCCTGGTACAAGGTCTTGTGATCTCTCCCATACTGGCTACGGTCTCCTATTCCGTCAGGGAATTTATCGTAGGATACATCCACCTTATCCTATTGGGTGGAATGACGATCACCCTCGGAGGGATCCTCCTTCGGAACAGGATCCTTCCCGACAATATATTCGCTCAAATAGGCTGGATAGGGCTTATCATTACTTTTATTGTGACCGAAACCGTCCTTTTTGCCCATGCTATTGCGACATGGCAGGGAGTAGGAAATGCTTCACTTTTCGTCCAGACAATATTTTATACCACGCTGCCTTTCCCTGTGTTTACCGGTTGTATCGTATACGCTGCCTGGAAAAATAGGGAGGTCGGGATAGAATGATGAGGGTACGTGGAGTGAACAACCATTCACTAAGCCTGAAGGGGTCACATGGAATCGCATGAAACAGGGAGGCTACAAACCAGAGGAATCAGATATCGGAGGCATGCTGAACTATGGTAAAAATCGGCTGCCCCTTGCCGATCCGTTCACCTGCCCTGACGTGGTATTCTATTTTATCACCGTCCACGGGCGCCTGGATGGTATTTTCCATTTTCATGGCCTCCAGAACAAGGATAGGTTCATCCGCCAGAACCGGCTCTCCTTCCTGTTTGTGAAGGTTTTTGATTATGCCGGGAATGGGGGCGGTCACTATACAGTTTCCCGAGGAGGGATCCGCTTTCTGCCTGATCAATTGAATACTGGCGTCCAGTTCATCCTTCAATCTGACATTGAAAATATAACCTTCGATGGCCATCTCAAAACTTCTCGTACGTACACAATAATCGAGGGTCTCCACCTTGAAAGTTTCACCCTTGAAGCGGACCTCAACCACATTTCCTTCCCGGGATAGCACCTGGAAGGATGGATTCCGGGATATTTCAAAGTTAAACCTATTGTTCACTTCAGCCTTCATGGTCGAGTATTTTTAGTGGATTTAACGAGTAAGATAAAATCAAATGCAGCTGCTATCAGATACCCGAAAACCAATAACAAAAGGATCGTTTCTTGTTTGAGTCTGAAAAATCCAATCAGAAAAAAAGCAAAACCCACAACTAAAATCACCTTGGTGAAAAATGAAACCAGAAGGTATGACAATGGATTGAAATGGAGTTTATCCAAAATCTTCTTGCTCCCGATGGAAAAGAATAAATACAAAATAAAAAATACGTATAAGGTGAGAATCAACAGCCATGGGAAGCAATGACAATGCAGGTAGGCCACAATCAGAAGTACCGCACAAAAAGCCAGAGAAAACCACAATAACTTTTTCTTTAAATCGATAAAATCCATGGACGACAGGGCCTTTCACAAATTTGAAACCATTGGAGCACCCGGGTGCATGATTTCATCATTTAATGAGTGAAAGATACCTTATAAATATGAAACAGTAAAAACTATCGGGCAAAAACGAGAGATAAACTAGGCCAGTTTTTCAATTTTCCCTTTTTTATTCCCGGAGATCTCTTCATCGATCATTAAATCGGGATTGTGTTGACCGGTCATTTTGCATTTCACTTCAAAAATAGAGCCCGACTGGACTACCAGTTTACCCGTGACGACCTCGCCAAATATCTCGGCTGATTCTTTGACATACAACACTTCGTTGACATTGAGCTGTCCTTTGAACCGACCTTCCACGACGGCGTTGGCACACTTGATCTCGCCTTCAAAACGACCTCCTTCCCCGATAATGACTTTGGCTTCACAGTCCAGACTGCCTTCAAATTCTCCATCGATCCTGAAATCGTTTTTCGCGGTCACATTTCCCGAGAGTTTGGTAGTCGAAACGATCATGTTGTGACCAGAGGATCCGTTTTGGCTCCCCCTTCCATGAGAATTTTCATTTCCCTGATTGTCCGAATTCTTCTTATTATTGAACATACTTATTCAGTATTTGGTCCTAAAAAGTAGGGCAGTATAACCCACGACTTTCGGGACCACAAATTAGATAATTGAGAGAAAACTCAAACGCGCCATTTCCACGGGAAGCTCCTCTTAGCTTGGACACGTTCCAGTCATAGGAAAATCCAAGTCCAAATTCATTGTAATTGAAGCGGGTCGAAAGAATAATCGATTCAGCCCCAAAATTTTTGGAAGTCTCATCGATATAATTATTCACGACCCTTACCCACGCTCCTACTTCAAAGGACTGGGAAAAGAAATTGGTCGATCCCATATCAAACCGGAATGAGTTTCCTATATTCCCTTCGAAGGATGGGCCCTGGCTAAATACTACAAAACCGGGGACCAGACTGAGCGTCTGACTGACCGGAAATTCGCCACCGCCATGCAGCGTCAAACGTTGATACAATTGGAATTCTGATTCGATCATAGAAACGTTTGGCCTGTTGATGTGTGCCAAAGCCGCCCCCGCGTACACATTGGTTCTTCTGTCAAATACACTAAACCACAATAATCCACCGGACACATCAAAAAATGTGGTCGGAGTAATCAATTCCAGAGTCGGATCGGGTGGTGCGGAAGGATCAAACACACCGGTCAAAGGGTCATACTGACTTCCAAAGCGCAGTGCACCCAGATCAAGGCTTCGTTGGTTGATGCCAATATCGGCCCCGGCAACCAGATAATGCGAGGTATTTCTTCCACCAAACAATTTCTTACTGAACGACCCACTCAGTCGGCCCATGAATTGTTTATATTTTGTTTCTCCGGCTATATCTCCCCAGGCGGAGGCTCCCCATCCAAAATAATCAGCCCGGCCAACGGGTACTTTTTGGTCATAGGAGGCAGAAAATGTATTGTAGGGATTGGTCAGGACGGTGGCCCATTGATTGCGGTAGTTGGTAATGACGCGATTGTTGCAATTCATCACACCCGCCATAGCAGGGTTGAGGTGCAGAGGGGCCATATAAAACTGGGAATAATGTATATCCTGCGCTTTCCCATTGACGGACCACAACAACACCAGAACCAGTACGTACCAGGTCCGTTTCAATTTGTCCGATTTTTGCGTGGAAAAATTTCCCATATCTTTATCCTCAGGTTTATTCGACGAATTGGTGGGCTTCATCATCGGTACGGCTTTGTCTTCGTTTGTTTCATCGGTCTGAAACGTTTTCCTCCTTTTATCGATTCGGCCAAACCTGTCTGCTGTAGCGACTTCCAGGGCAAACCAAAACTTTCCAGGTATAGATAATAACCTCACATTCATAAATTTACTAAAATCGGTTAAATAAAGGTAATAAAAAATTAGAGTCTTTCGTCAAATTGAAACGCCTGTGATCCGTATTAATTTTATACCTATTGCACCATTTCAGTTATTTGTTCTGAAGCTTTATTCCCCCATTTCGATTCCTCAATATACCCAAATACCGGAAAATATGAAAATTTCATGCCAGACTTAACAATCAGATGATTTTTCGTGGGATACTATCCAATCCGATAGCCTCATCGTTTCGATGGCCCAGCAATACAACACCTGGGGATTTACCTACGTCAAATGACCCGAATCTATCCTCCATCCCCAAAGCCCGGGCTCCGTTTATACAGGCCCACCGGATCAGTTCATCCCATGAAATATAATCGAAATTTGATTTGATCGTACGCATTTCATCCCATATCGATAGCTGATGATTGGATGAATAGCTGTCCGTACCGATGCATATCTGAAGCCCTGAATCCAACCATTTATCGTATTGGGGCAACGTGGACTCAATGTACAGATTGGCATTGGGGCAGGTGACCAGATAGGGTTGGCTGACTTGCGCAAACAATTTCATCTTTTCCAGATCCGATTGGTCGGCGATGGTATTGTGGACGAACAGCATCCGCTCCGGATGGTATCCGTATTGCAAAAAATGCTCAATGCTTCCATGACCGGGTGCTATAAAATGATCCAATCCAAACCCCAGGCTTTGAAAAAAGTCTGCATACTCAGACGGACCACCCGTCAATAGAATATTCTCCTGTTGATTTTCCAGCATATGGATGGAACCCGTCAACCCGGAGGACAGGGATTCAGCCAGTTTTTTCGACAAGTCAACGCTGACCGTATAGGGACTATGGGGCACACGGGATACGTTTTTCAGACCCGTTTCCAGGAATATTTCGTATACCTCGTTGTATTGGTCGTAATACTCGTCCGATCTTCCCGGATCCAGAAAATCAAACATCTCCACGAAAGTGTAATACTCGATCGGACTCGTCATTTTCACTTCTGCCGTCACTGACTTATTGCTGATATCTCCTACGGCTACGATTCCACTCTCCCACATTTCCAGATCTGCCTCCCTCACTGCCTCTTCGATGAGCTCCTCCGGTACAGGAGGCTGGGTCACTACTGCTTTGAGAAATGGGGTCAGTCCGGTACCGGTATCTACCTTCCCCTTCATATGGGACAACTCCAAATGACAGTGAGCGTTGACAAAACCCGGTATCAAAGTGCCGTTGTACAGTTCTATGACAGAAGGATCCATGTCCCGACCAGGGAAAATATCCGTCAATCGGTCGCCTTCAAAAACCAATACTGGAAGTTCCGGTGCATCCTCCGGCAACATTAGAATATTGGATGCTGATATAAATCTTTTATCGTTCATATATTATTGGGTACTTGTATGACATCGGAAGGCATCCTGGGTTCGATCCAGGTGGATTTGGCTGGCATCAA
>CALEIL010000537.1 GCA_937876435.1 uncultured Bacteroidota bacterium | reverse complement strand
GGGATGGGCCCTCGCGGCGCCGGGCGTGTGTCAGCCGGCGTTGGTGTTGGTGTCGGAGACCACGACGTCGGCGCCCTCGGGCAGACGCGCGTACTCGGCGTAGGTCAGCCCGGTGACCTCCCGGACGTAGGCGTGCCCGCCCCACATGGCCGAGGCCTGGGCGATGAGGAAGCCGGCGCCCTCGGGGCCGAGCAGAGGAGCGGGGTCGACGATCGTGACCTCGGGCCGCTCGACGGCCAGGTCGCGGTACATGGCGCGGATGGCGGCCGCCGCCGAGCGGATGGGCGGCTAGGAGCCGCCGGGCCGGGTCGCGCGGACCGGGCCAGGACGGCTCGCCCGGCCTGGAGGGCTTCCACGTCGTTGAGGGGCAACCGGATCACATCGATCCCACGATTGAGGGGTGCCTGTATTTTGGGATTGTCAGTGACCTGAACCGCTGCCGAAGTCCGGCCGTGAAAAGCTTTATCAAAAGCCACGACTTTATATCTCTTCCTATTGAACGAGGCGAGTTTCAACGCGTTTTCGATGGCTTCGGCACCCGAATTGACCAGGAACAGCTGGTAATCAGGATACCCCGACGCTGTCCCTAGCTTTTGGGCCAATTCATCCTGAATAGGCATTTGAACCGAATTGCTGTAAAATCCGATTTTACTTAGTTGTTCGCTTATTCGATTGATATAATGCGGATGACTATGTCCCACGCTGATGACGGCATGACCACCGTACAGATCGAGGTATTCGGTTCCGGCTTCATCGTATACATAGGTCCCGAAGCCTCGTGAAATGTGGATATCAAACCGGGGGTAGACGTCAAAAAGTTTCATGCAGCATTATTTTTTTAATAAACCGTTGGTTTCAACAAGAGTCCCGTAGTTTCGTCCCAACCTGCAATGAGATTGAGATTTTGAACAGCCTGTCCGGAAGCTCCTTTCAACAGATTGTCCAACGTACTGGTAATATGTACCTTATTTTTTATCTTTTCTACCCGGAGGTATGCTCTGTTGGTATTGACCACTCTTTTCAGATCCACCTCCTGTGGGGTGACGATGGTGAAGGGGTGTGGTGTATAATACTCCCGATACAAGTCGTCCAATTCCTGTTCAGTCAATTCACATGACGTGAGTATGCTGGAAAATATCCCTCGGGGAAAATCCCCTCTGACGGGTACCATATAGATCTCTTCTTCAAATCCTGGCTGAAGATCTCTGGCGCTTTGATACACCTCCGGGATGTGTTGATGAGTACCCAACTTATAGATGGAAAGATTGTTGTTTCGCCAGCTGAAATGGGTTGTCGGTCCAGGTCTGAGACCGGCACCCGTGGAACCGGTGATGGAGGTGGCCGTGATGTCTCCCTTCAGTAATTCAGCTTTGGCCAGGGGAAGTAAAGCCAGTTGGATGCCAGTGGCAAAACATCCGGGGTTGGCAATTCTCCGGCTGTTTTTGATTTTGTCCCTCTGCCACTCCGGCAACCCATATATATAGTCGTGAGTTGGATCACTAAAACGAAATTCATTGGACAGATCGATGATGATTTTACCTTCGGGAATCGGATGGTCCTTCAGAAACTGACCGCTCCGGCCGTGCCCCATGCAAAGAAAAAGGGCATCAAACTGATCGTTGAGCCGGGAAGTAAAATTGAGATCGGTCATCCCTTCCAGGTCCTGGTGGACTTCCGCGAGAGGTTTTCCTGCCTGGCTCTGGCTGAGAACCTGAGTGATATGGGTGTGTGGATGGGCGATCAACAATCGGATGAGTTCACCTCCGGTGTAGCCAGCCCCTCCAGCGATGGCAATTTTCATTCCTGATTATTTGAATTATGGAGTTGGTGATAAATGATGTCCTGGTTGCCGTAAATTTTGATGAACCCTTTGGCATCGGTGGCATCCCATGCTTTATTGGTTTCCCCGTATTGGCCCGCTTTGGATTTCATCAGGTCGTTTTCGGAATGGATCCCCTGGAGTTCAAAGCGGTAGGGCAGCAACCGCACGAAGACATCCCCGCTTACGTGGTGCTGGGAATTTTCCAGATAAGCTTCTATATCGCGCATGACGGGATCCAGAAACCTGGCTTCATGGATCATCATTCCGTACCAGTTGGCGAGTTGGTCCTTCCAATAAAGCTGCCATTTGGACAAGGTATGCTTTTCGAGCAGATGGTGAGCTTTGATGATAATCATCGGGGCGGCAGCTTCAAAACCTACCCGACCTTTGATTCCTATGATGGTATCTCCTACGTGAATATCCCTGCCGATCGCGTAATCCTGAGCGATCTTCTGCAATGTTTTGATCGCGTCGATTCTCGATGCAAAGTGATGACCGTCGATCCCGGTGAATTCCCCCTGATTGAAATGGAGGACCACATCCCGGCTATCCTGGTTTTTCAACTGGCTTGGATAGGCTTCTTCCGGTAAGGCGGTGTCGGATGTCAGCGTTTCGGCTCCTCCGATGCTGGTTCCCCAGAGGCCTTTATTGATCGAGTATTTGGCTTTGGACCAATCCATTTTGATCCCGTGTTGGTTGAGGTATTCCATTTCCTCTTCACGCGACAGATTTTGATCCCGGATGGGTGTGATAATTTCCAGACCTTCACCGAGTGCCGAAAATACCAGGTCAAACCTTACCTGATCATTTCCTGCTGCCGTACTACCGTGTGCAATGGCGCCGGCTCCTATATCTTTTGCAAATTTGACCAGGGTTAGCGCCTGGATCATCCGTTCGGCGGATACCGACATGGGGTAAGTGTTGTTTCTTAATATATTCCCAAAAATGAGATACCGGATGCATTGGTGATAATAGGATTCCTGCACGTCCAGTACGCGAAAGGAGGTGGCCCCCATGATCCTCGCTTTTTCTTTGGCTTCTGCAATATCTTCCGGGTCAAACCCACCCGTATCGACCATAGCTGCGTGCACCTCGTAGCCCTTGTCGCTCAGGTACCGAACCGCGTAAGAAGTGTCCAATCCACCGCTGTAAGCCAGTACCAGTTTATTGTTTTTCATCATCCGTTTCAAGTTTTTTATCGGTTAATTCTTTATTCATCTGCTCCAGTTTGGAGGCAGCCAACATACCAGTACACAAGCACATTTTTCTGTTATTGCGCATGAGGATGTCGTAATTGGGGCAGCTCTGACATCCCTTCCAGAATTCATCATCCTGGGTCAGCTCGGAATATGTCACGGGTTTGTACCCGAGTTCGCTGTTGATTTTCATCACCGCGAGACTGGTTGTAATGCCAAAGATACGAGCCTGGGGGAATTTATCCCGGGCCAGTTCAAAAGCTCTGTATTTTATTTGCTTGGCAATGCCCATTTGCCGGTAGGTATCTTTGACGATCAACCCCGAATTGGATACATATTTTTTACTGTCAAATATCTCGATATAACAAAAACCTACAAACTGATCTCCGTCCAGGGCAATGATGGCGTTCCCTTTTTCGAGTTTATTGCGGATATACTCCGGTTCACGCTTAGCGATCCCAGTCCCTCTCACCCTGGCGGATGCTTCGATCTCAGCGCAGATTTCTTCCGCGTAGATACCATGGTCCTTGTTGCCTATATATAGTTGTATATCCATTGAAATGAAATTATGAAATTGTGATGCTGGAGAATTGATCGGTCGAAAATGAAGTCATAGGTTGGTTCAACGACGATCTCTATATATCCCGGGCCTACGGGAACGGGGGAAGAAAAGGTGATATGTATAGTTTATTTCCTGCATTTCGGCTGTAAAATTAGAAAATAAATTTTATTCCAAATAGCAAAAAATAAAATAAATTTTAAAATCAAGCGGCCAATTTGGGTGAATTAAAAGACAAATAGCGTTTATATCGGAATAATAAAGTCATAATGACATTTACAATATCATATTTTGCAGGAAATTTTTTTTCAGACCTCAAATAAAATTTATTTGAAATCCGAAATTATTTCCCTTAAGTGCCGAATCCCTACCGTGGCAGGGTAGGGCAGCACCTCGATTTGGGAACGATTGGCAAATTGGAAGGTGTCCCCGGGATGGGGATCTATATAAAATATCGGCGTATCGGAAGGGCAGTAGTCCAATAGGGAGGCGGCCGGATAAACCTGTAGTGAGGTGCCGATGACTAAGCAGATATCTGCCCGGCTGCATTGGGAAGCGGCTACCTCCAGCAAGGGCACGGCTTCGCCAAACCATACGATATGGGGGCGGTATCGGTGGCCGTCTTCGTCCACATAATCCACCGTCAGGTCTTCGCCCCATTCCACGATCCGGCCGGGATCGCTTAGACTCCGGATTTTGAGCAGTTCTCCGTGCAGATGCAGGACCTGGCTGCTGCCGGCCCTTTCGTGGAGATCGTCTACGTTTTGGGTGATGATGTGTACTTCGAAATCATTTTCCAGTTCTGCCAGGAATTCGTGTGCGGCATTGGGATGCACTTCGAGCAACTGTCTTCGCCTCTGATTGTAAAAATCGTGGACTAGGCCGGGGTTGATTCGAAAACCCTGAGGCGTAGCCACTTCATTGACGTCATGTCCTTCCCACAGGCCATCGGCATCCCGGAAGGTTTTGATCCCGCTTTCGGCGCTGATGCCGGCGCCGGTGAGTACGACGAGTTTCTTTTTCATTTTTCCAGGTTATCAAGCGATTGTCGAATAATGGATAAGGCTTCCCGCAATTGCTCTTCATCGATGATCAAAGGCGGTGAAAAACGGATGATATTTCCGTGCGTGGGTTTGGCGAGCAGTCCATGGTCCATCATCCGGAGACACAGATCCCATGCTGCGCTGGATTCGGGATCGACATTGAGTTCGATCGCATTGAGCAGACCTTTGCCTCGTACTTCGCTGATCAACGGATAGTCCTTCTGAATTTCCAGAAGACCTGCCCGAAAAATCGCACCCATTTTCAGAGCATTCTCCGGCATTTTTTCTTTTTGAAGCACCTCCAAAGCCACCATGGCCGTGGCACACGCCAGCGGATTGCCCCCATAGGTTGATCCATGCTCACCAGGTTGGATGGTTAACATGACCTCATCATCGGCCAATACCGCTGACACTGGATACAGACCTCCGGACAGTGCCTTACCCAGAATCAGGATATCCGGCCGGACGTTTTCATGATCGCAACACAACATCCGTCCCGTCCGACCCAATCCCGTCTGAATTTCATCCGCGATGAACAGGACATTTTGCTCTTTGCAAATGGCGGACACCTGACTCAGGTACCCTTCATCCGGTACGTTGACTCCTGCTTCACCCTGGATGGGTTCGACCAAAAATCCGGCGACATCCGGATCCTGCACGGCTTCCTTCAAAGCACGCGGATCGTTGTACGGAATGATGTGGTACCGGGGCATGTAGGGACCAAATCCCCCCGTGGCATCCCGATCTACTGAAGCGCTGATCACTCCCAATGTTCTGCCGTGAAAATTACCTGCGGCGAATACGATCTTCGCTTGATTGACGTGGATCCCTTTTTTCTCGTATCCCCATTTGCGGCATAGTTTGATCGCCGTTTCTACCGCCTCGGCTCCTGTGTTCATGGGGAGGACTTTATCATAGCCAAACAGGCCAGTCATGTATTGAGCGAATCGCCCCAACTGATCGCTGTGAAACGCCCTGGAAACGAGACTCAGTTTCGACAATTGCTGTTGAAGGGCTGAAACAATCACCGGGTGGTTGTGTCCTTGATTCACAGCAGAATAGGCAGATAGAAAATCATAGTATTCTTTGTCCTCGACGTCCCATACCCGGACTCCTTCTCCCCTCGAAAGGACGACGGGCAAAGGATGATAATTATGCGCACCGTATTGGGATTCGAGATCGATGTAATATTTGCTATCCTTCACGATATCAGTTTTTTGTGGATGTCCAGTATTTGTTGAAATACGGGATAACATCCGGAATTATCAATAATCATATCGGCGACCTTTTCTTTGGCTTCGTCGGGAAATTGGCTTTCCATTCGTTTTTGAACCGCGAGTGCGTCGATAGAATCCCGGGCCATTATCCGCTGAGTACGAAGGGCCAGGGGAGCCCGGACCATGATCAGATGATCCATTCTCCGATAGGATCCTGACTCTACCAGCAAAGCTGCTTCATTTAAAGTATAAATGGGACTTTGCACTTCGTGCCAGCGTTGATGGTCGCTTCCCACGGCAGGATGGACGATGGCGTTGATCGCATCCCGGGTGGAGGAATTTTCGAATACTTGTTGTCGCATAAAATCTTTATTGAGACTGCCGTCCTCGTCATAGACCTTGGGCCCCAACAATTCTACGAGCTGTCCTTTCACTTCAGGGTCAGTCGTCATCAAGTATTTCGCCCGATCATCCGAGTAATAAACCGGAACACCCAACAGGGCAAAAATGTGGGCACAATAGGTCTTGCCGCTTCCGATTCCCCCGGTGATTCCTACCTTCCATTTTGCCATTTCCTATTTTACCTTATTTTTGCCCTGAAAGTAACTCAAATATTATGAAAATCGAAGAACCAAAGCCACTAAATTCCGTCGCGGAATTCCACGATACGTTTGGACTGCCCGTACTGAATGAACCTCAATTGATCTCAAAAGAACGCGCAGCCCTTCGGATCAATCTATTGCAGGAAGAGCTGAAGGAATTGGTGGCCGCCATCGAGGACAACGATCTGGTGGAGGTAGCCGATGCGTTTTGTGATCTTCAGTACGTTTTGTCGGGAGCTATCCTGGAATTTGGTCTGGGGGAGAAATTTAAAACCCTGTTTGATGAAGTGCATCGCAGCAATATGAGCAAGACCTGTAGTTCGGTCGAAGAGGCAGAAGAAACGATCCGGCATTATCAAAATGGCAAAGGGGAAGAAGGGAGCTTTCAGAAACGGGGAGACAAATTCATCGTTTACAGGAATACGGATGGTAAGGTATTGAAGTCTGTGAATTACAGTGTGGCAGACCTTAAGTCCAAATTAACACAATAAACGGGGTCTGAATCGTATTAGTATGAATTGTGAGTCAATATGAAGGCTGGATGGGTAAACATATTGGCCATTTCAGTAGTTAATAACTTTCAGAAATGCATTTACTCAGAAATATTTTAGCGGTCATCCTGATGGTGGTATCATTCGGACCAAGTTTTACACAGAATGAATATAATATTGATATTCAAATCGAAAACGCTACGAGTGATACTTTATATTTAGCCTATTTTTACGGTGATGCTCAATACGTGAGGGATACTGCCTACCGAAATTCCGACGGTGTATTTTCATTCCGGGGGGACGAGGCATTGCCAGAAGGCGTGTACATGTTTGTTATGCCGCCTGCCAATTCTTTTTTTCAGGTATTGATCGATGGGGATCAGACTTTTTCGATGACCACCGATGCCCAGGAGATCTCTGCCAGCACTGTCATCGAAGGTCACGAAGACAACGCGATCTTTTACGATTATCTCAAATTGATCGATCAGGCCAGAAAACAAAAATCTGCCAGCCAGAAGGACCTGGAAAATGCTTCCGATCAGGCAGCGAAGGACAAGCTGGAAGAGCACATTCTGGAGCTCGATAAACAGGTTTTGGGAAAACAGGATCAGATTCTGCAAAACCATCCCAATTCTCTGTCAGCCCTCGTCATAGGAGCCAGTCGGGATCCGGTCATCCCCGATTTTCCTGGACTTTCCGATGAAGAAAAGAAAAGAAAAGGTTTTCAATACTTCCGGGAACATTATTTTGACCAGATCGATCTCCACCGTGAGGCGGTGTTGCGCACTCCATTTATCCATCAGAAGGTGATGGATTATTTTGATAAATATACTTCTCAGGATCCCGATTCACTCAACCGGGCCATTGATGGTTTTTTTGCTGCTCTGGATGAAGAAAGCACCATTTACCGGTATTTCCTGGTCAAATTGCTCAATAAATACGCCAACCCGACCATCGTGGGGCAGGATGCCGTATATGTGCATCTGGCTCAGCAATACTATGGAAAAGGGAAGGCTCCGTGGGTCGATGAGGAAACCTTACTCAAGATTCTGGACAACGCGGAACGTTTCAGTTACACCCTGATTGGAAAAGAGGCCCCGCCACTCAAAGTGTACGATGTGTACGACGAGAAAGAACTGGAAATAAAGGATATCCCCGGAAAGTATAAAGTATTGATTTTTTGGTCTTCGTCTTGCAATCATTGCGAAAAGGTAATGCCGACGCTGCCTGAAATCCAAAATTCGATTAGCGACTCTACCGTGCGATTTGTAACGGTCTGTACTAAGGCTGACGAATCATGCAAAACCTTTCTCGATCAAAATGATCTGGGTAGTACAGGGATCCATAGCCTGCCCGTGAGTTCTTATGGACGGCTTTATGACGTGCGATCCACCCCCAAGGTGTTTGTGATCGATTCCAACAACAAAATTGTTTCCAAAGGCATCGGATTTGAACAAATCGCTCAGGTGATCGATATGCTGAAAAAGAATGGGTGATTAGTTGATAGTTATTAGTTATTAGTTGTTTTGTACTGGGGGGGGAGTAGGGCGCCCCTACGGACTCCTGAATCGACAGCCAAATGTTTACAGCCAATTAGTATAGCAAAATCCTTTAAACACCAACAAGGTTAATCATCTCAAAATGCGGTTGAGAAGGTTGAGATGGTTTAGATAGTTGAGATGTGCAGAAACCCGTGTAATCTGTGAAATCCGAGAGCGGTAGTCTTAGAGAAATCTCGG
>CALEIL010000536.1 GCA_937876435.1 uncultured Bacteroidota bacterium | reverse complement strand
TACAGACTGATCGACAAACTCAACGATGTCTTCTTCTTCGATCAATTCTTCCGGAACTTCCTCAATCACCGGAGGTGGCGGAGGTGGTGGTGGTGGTGGCGGCTCAGCTGTACGCGGTGGTTCTATCTCGATGTCATCCGGTACCTCCAGCGCATTATCCGGAATGTAGATCGAAACATCCTCCTGCGTATAATTGAAACTCAACCAGGTAATAGCCAGGGCTACGACTCCACCCAATAACAAGAAGGGCAGGGACAACTTGAAAATATCCACTTCGGGATATTTTGCCCGGCCTTCCAGTGGACTTTTCCACTCATAATCCTGATATTTGGCCGTCAGATCTTCGTTTGATTTCCGTTTGACAATCATTTTACCTATGAAAATAACGGCCAACACGAGGACAAATATTCCGATCAAACCCCACATCAGTTGGTCTTCGCTAATATTGATGTTGTCTAACATGTTTCAGTTTTTTAAAAACTTGGTTATTAAAATTCCCGTGAAAGTGCCAATAATATTAGCAATAATATCAGCAATTTCAAAATCTCGGTTTATAATTTTTGAACTTTGCAGGAACTCTATTCCTGCTCCTAATGCCACACAAAAAATTATTACATATATAACTGGTTGACGCACATTCGTTTTTTGCAAAAATTTGAGCATCGTCAGACTCAGAATACCATACATGATCGCGTGAACAATTTTATCCAGGTGCGGAAAGTGAAACCACTCTTGGCTCACTTTGGGAGTAGACGGCATGAGAGAAAGAAAACACACGATCACAAGCCACGCAATCCAAATCCATTTCCAGCTCACTTTTTTCACTCCGTTATAATATTAGATGTGGCCTGGGCTTGTTTTGGTGTATCCGGACTCGATTTTTTTTGTGGCCGAATCATATAAACCGGGTTACGATATCATTTCGCTATAACTTTCTGCATCCATCAGATCGTCAAATTCTTCAGGAGAAGTCATGCGTACTTTGATAATCCATCCTTTGTCGTAGGGGGATTCATTGATCTGGGCAGGATCATCCTCTTCGTTTTCGTCAATGACGGGATTGAACTCCACGATTTCACCACTGACGGGCATATAAAGATCAGAGGTGGTCTTGACCGCTTCTACGGTTCCGAAAATTTCGTCCTTAGAGAGTTCTTCCCCGACCGATTCCACCTCTACGTAGACGATGTCCCCCAGTTCTGACTGGGCAAAATCCGTAATACCGATCAAAACGATATTCTCTTCGTCCAGTTTTTTGACCCATTCGTGTTCCTGGGAGTATCTCAATTCAGCTGGTGTATTCATTATTTGGTGGTGTTTTTGTTTATGTAATTTTTTATCCACTGCAAATTAACGGATTTGGGTCGTTCTAGCGGTAAACCCAGGGCCCGGGACCAACAAAGATTGGACAGAACACCCAGTGCGCGGGACACCCCAAATAATACGGTATAAAATGTGTATTCTGTGATGCCGTAGTGAACTAGAATGGCACCTGAATGCGCATCGACATTGGGCCAGGGGTTTTTAACTTTCCCCAGACCACCCAAAATCTCCGGAACCAGGCGAAATAGTTGCCAGACAACCTGAATCAATGCGTCATCCTGTAAATGTTTTTCAGCAAAATTTTTCTGCGCGATAAACCGAGGATCGGGCTGGCGGAGTACCGCGTGACCATAACCAGGGATGACCCTTCCTTCATCCAGTGTTTTGTGGATAAATTCCGTGACTTGTTCGTCGGAAGGAGTATCCGTGCCTATCTCCTCCAGCATGGAAAAAATAAATTTGATCACTTCCTGGTTCGCCAGACCGTGCAGTGGGCCAGCGAGTGCGTTCATTCCGGCGGAAAGCGAAAAATAAGCGTCGCTCAGGGTCGAGCCCACCAGGTGAGTCGTATGGGCGCTCGCATTTCCCCCTTCATGGTCTGCATGAATGGTCATATACAAACGCATCAGATCCTGGAACTCCGGGTTCTGATTGCCGAGCATATGAGCAAAATTAGCCGCCCAGTCCAGTGATTCATCCGCTGCGATCTGATCGCCGTCGTGATATACGCGTCTGTATATATAGGCTGCTACGTGTGGAAGGCGTGCGATGAGATCCATCACATCCTCGTACATCGGATCCCAATAATTCGATTTGGAAATCCCTTCATCGTATCTTTTGGCAAAAACGCTTTCGGTCTGCATAGAGGAAATCGCCATGCTCAGTTGGGTCATGGGGTGAGTTTCCCTCGGCATAGCATCCAACATCCGAAAAGTATGCGCAGGTACCTTACTTCTTCTTTCCCACTCATCCGCGAGCTCATCAACCTGGGATTTGCTGGGTACGTCACCGGTCAACATCAGCCAAAACAATCCCTCCGGTAATGGTTCTTCGCCCTGATCGGGCTTGGGGAGGCTTTCGCGCAACTGAGGGATGCTGTATCCCCGAAATTTGATCCCGTCCATCGGATCGAGCAGCGAGGTCTCGGAAAACATACTTTTGATGCCCCTCATTCCTCCTATCACCTGTCGCAAATCGACGGTATCAATCTGCAGATCGCCATGGTTTTTTAATATATCTTTGAGTTCTTTTTGAACTTGCTGGGTTTTATCTTGAAATAACGATTTCAATTCCTTCATCAGGATAATTCGAATTTTAAACTTTTAAAAATAACATTAAGCCCTGGTGTGTTGACCATTCCGGAAACGAACTGCCAGACAGCCAAAGCCGTGGGCAAAGGTAATTCAGGTCTTTAGGATTCCCCGTTTTTGTCCGGAGCGAAGATACAATATTAATTACCGATTTACAATTATACAATTACCATGTTTCTGATAAATGATATTCTGGTCAGTGATGAATTGCTGGAGAAAAAATTTTGCTGTAACCTCGCAGCGTGCCACGGAGCGTGCTGTGTAGAAGGCGATTTTGGCGCTCCTCTGGAGCCTCAGGAACGCGAAATTTTAAGAGAAATTCTGGACGACGTGATGCCTGTGCTGGACGAGGAATCACAAAATTCTTTGCGTGAGCAGGGGGTGGACACCTATTACCCTGGAATGAACGATCACGGTACCTCTTTGCGACCCGACGGGGCTTGTGCCTTCACGATATTTGATGAACATGGTACCGCTCTATGTGGCATTGAAAAACAATACCGGGAAGGGGTGATAGCTTTCAAAAAACCCCTGAGTTGCGAATTATACCCCATCCGGGTCAACCGCAACAGAGAAACCGGATTTTTGGCACTCAATTTTGATGAATGGTCGATCTGCAAACCCGCTGTAGACCAGGGGCACCGTTTGGGATTACCGGTGACCCATTTTCTGAAGGATGCCATCATCAGGGGATTTGGGCAGGAGTTTTACGAAGCTTTGGAAGCCGCCCGGCTGCATCACGACAACGAATCGGTTAAATAATCCCTGGGACTTCCGGGAAAAGCAGTTAGATATGCACCGGAGACCATTATTCCCCTTTGTCAGGGAAGTGAAGACTTTCGATGGATCACATATATATTGGAAACAAAAAAATTCTAAAATCGACAGAGGAAAACGTGTACCGCATAATTCCTGTCTATTATATAGCGTTGAATTGTGATTTTTTATACCTTTGCGCATCTTTTTAACATAAGAAGTCGTTTGGGGAATAGGAAGCCGTTTGACGATTTTCGTTGAAAGTTTGCAAATTTGTACTTGAATAACTACACAGAAAATATTGAATAGATTATGGCCTTAATTGGGACAATTCGGAAAAATAGTTGGTTGCTGTTTGTGATGATCGGTCTGGCTCTTGCAGCCTTTCTGGTCATGGACATGGTCGGACAAAGCAGTCAGATGAGTATGGGCAGTATGACGATCGGTGAAATCAACGGAGAGGAGGTTGATTACCGGCAATTTATGGCACACGAAGAAGCTGTGTATGCAGGAGGAGGTTCCGATATGTACTCTCGCCGCAATTTCCTCTGGAATTACTATTTGAACAAATCTTTGTTTGATGCCGAAGCTAACGCAAACGGAGTGGCTGTCGGTCGGGAAGAATTGCTGAATCTGGAATTCGGAAACAACCTGAGTCCTGTCATCCAGCAAAGATTCGCGAACCCTCAGACCGGACAGGTGGACTTTCAACAACTCAATAATATCCGCCAGCAAATTCAAAGCGGAGCCATGGCTGACGAAACGAAACACTTCTGGTCCTGGCAGGAAAAAGAGATCATAACCGATCGTACGCAGGCAAAAGTGCAAAACCTGATAGCTCAGGCATTTTACACACCATCCTGGATGGTGAATCGCATCATGGACGACCAGAATTCTACTGCCAACGTATCGTACGTCAAAATTCCCTTTAATAAAGCCGATGGGGCCGATATACAGGTGACAGACGATCAGATCCTGGATTATATGAAATCCAATAAAGGGCAGTATTACAACGAAGAGGAAGCGAAAATACTGGAATATCTCGTGGTCAGCGTAGCACCTACCGCTCGTGACACAGCAGAAATATTGGCCACAATACGTGATCTGAAAGAGGATTTTGCTACTACCCAAAACGATACAACCTTCATCCAAGCCCATGAAGGTGTGTTCCAGGGCGCTTTTCAGTTTCGGGAAAATATACCCGCTGTCATAGCGGATTCCGCATTTACCAAACCGGTGGGGTCGTTGATCGGGCCTTATACCATCGGTGGCAATGTGTCGGTGAGCAAGATTATCAATCGCCAGGTCATCCCTGATTCTGTCCGTTCCAGACACATTCTGTTTACGGCACAGACTCAGCAGGATATGATCGATGGTTTTCAGAAAGCCGATAGCCTCAAAACATTGATCGAATCTGGTCAGTTTACATTTGATTCCCTGGCTCGTGCCAATAGCATGGGACCTTCTGCCCCTCAGGGTGGGGAACTTGGATATGCCGCCCCGGGACAAATGGTTCAGCAATTCAATGACCTGATATTCTATCAGGCGGAAGTCGGTGAATTGAATACCATCGTGACCCAGTTTGGTGTTCACCTGGTCGAGGTATTGGACAAAAAATACATCAACAACAAAGAAGGCGTTCAACTGGCCACCATCAGTGAAAGTTTTATTCCGAGTCAACGTACTCAGGACTCCTTGTACAATGTAGCACAGAGCCTGATCACTTCTGCCCGGACTCTGGATGATCTGAGACAGGCTTTGGTGGATCAGCCCCAATTCAGAATGCAAACCGCTGATCCTGTCATGGAAAACGATTTTCTGTTTGCCAATTTTGGAGGAGGTAGCGTGAGCCGGGACATTATTCGCTGGGCTTTCAGTGATAATACCAAAAATGGGGATCTGTCTTCTGTAGTGTATATCTACCAGAATCCACAGTTTTTTTACAACGATAAATACGTGATCGCGGGTCTCAGTGAAACACAACCCAAGGGTTACCCCAATCCTGAAAACGTGAGACTGAGTGTGGAACAACTCGTGGTGGATCAATTGAGAGGAAAGCAAATCGCTGAGTCGATCACCGAAACCACGCTGACTGCGGTAGCGAATAAATATGACGTGAAAGTCGATACGGCGTTTGGAATTGCTTTCGCCACCGATGTCATTGAGGGAATAGGGGAAGAACCTGCCCTGGTGGCAGCGATCCGCAACACCCAGAATAATCAACTCACTCCTCCTGTAGTGGGCAACACAGGAGTATTCGTGGCTATGCCGTTTAGCCGCCAACAGGTGAGTTCAGCCAATTATACCACCATTCGTCAAAATACACAGTCCCAAATGGCTCAGCAGGTATCCGGTGCCCTGATCATGTCGCTGAAAGAGAATGCCGAGATTGTAGACAACCGGTCAGAATTTTATTAGGATATATCTCAAAAAGAGATTGCGTTTTATATTAAAGGTTTAAATTGGACTGTTCTTATTGATTAGGAACAGTCTTTTTTTATGTGGAACAAAATCATAGGAGTAATATGGGTAGTTCTCTCGATAGGGGGAGATGCGATAGGCCAATCCAATCCATACGATGGTTTTTCCAATTTCCTTTCCGGGCAGGGGGCGCGCAACGTGGCGCTTAGTGAATCCAACGGAGCAGAACCGGATCGAGATTTTGATTCGTGGACCGTCAATCCAGCCAATTTATCCCCCCAGTCCTGGTCCAACGTCAATTTACATTCTTCATTTTTCCCGGGCGAAATTCGTTCGTTTGCTTTGCACGGACTGGTGTCCAGGGATTCGGTATGGCCCGTGGCGGCGGGTCTTTCCAGGACTTCATTCGGCCAGACGGCCCGATACGATACAGAAGGAAATTCCATGGGAGAATTCAATGCTTCTGTGACCCAATTGAGCCTGGGTACCAGGAGAAAATTGAGCGACAAACTTTATCTGGGTGCTGCGATGCATTACGATTGGCGGGCTGTCGATTTTTACAATTCCCACGTCCTGCATTTCAGTCTTGGAGGGATCTATAGCACCAGCGATCTCAACAGTTTCGGGATCAGTCTGACCGACCTGGGATACGAGATCGTTCCCTTTGAAAGCAACCGACACCATCTTCCTCTTGATTTGTCTTTGTATTGGCGCCGGGAACTCAACTACCTCCCGTTCACCTTCTACCTCCGGATGCAAAAACTCAATCTGTGGAACCGCATGGAGTTTGACAATCCTTTTCAGTCGGGGGATCAGAATATCAATCAGGAACCTGCGCCTGAGTCCAGAATCCGGGATCTCGCAGAAGAAATCCTGAGGCATATGGTCGTGGGTGGCGAATTCCGTTTCGGCCGTCCGGGCAACGTATGGATACGATTTTCCTACGATCACTGGCGCAATCAACAACTCGGTATACCAGGAATCCGCTCCCTGGAAGGGGTAGCGGTCGGATTTGGATTGCAGATCAAGGTACTCCGCCTCGATTATACCTGGGAACGATTGTATTTTGATTCGGGAAGCCACCAGATTTCACTGGCATTCCGCTTGTTTGAGAAGAACCGCAGACAAAAAGGATTTTAGTTCTTCGATTTTAGCGTGGAGTGTTTTTTCACAGATTGTGCGTATTTTTATACAGCTCAACCATCCTGGATATTGGTTTAGAAGGTTTAGGATTTCAAAAAGTCAGGTATAGTAGCACAATTCATTTTTTCTATGAAAATATCAACCTGCATATTGGTTTGGAAGAGATAACTGGGTTTAGGATGGCATTGTATTTGTCACGTCCAGGTTGTATGATAAAGCTACGCTGCAAGTGCCTTCACCTGGGCTGGATTGTCCACTGTCCATTGTCCATTATCCTATGTAATATACAATAATGTTGAAGGCACGTCCCTCTCGCACCAGCTACGCTGCAAGTGTCTTCCACCGGGGCTTATTTCGTCATTCGTCACTCGTCATTAGTATTTGAATATAATTACTTTCCCTATCTTTGCGGATTCAAAAGAGGAATACATATGTACAAGGAATATGATCAGCTCAGCCTGCCCAATATAGATCGTTCCATCCTGGAATTTTGGGAGAAGGAGCGGATTTTTGAGAAAAGCGTGCAGGGAAGGGATCCGGAGAATGCTTTTGTGTTTTACGAAGGGCCGCCCTCTGCCAATGGCAAGCCCGGCATACACCACGTGATGGCCCGTGCGATCAAGGATATCGTCTGCCGGTATCATTCTATGAAAGGGAAGCGCGTCGAACGAAAAGGAGGTTGGGACACCCACGGATTGCCTGTGGAATTGCAGGTGGAGAAGGAACTTGGAATCACCAAAGACGATATTGGGGTCAAAATTTCTGTGGCCGAATACAACCAGCGATGCCGTGAAACGGTCATGAAATATAAAAGTGTGTGGGATGACCTCACCATCAAAATGGGGTATTGGGTCGATCTGGATGATCCGTATATCACGTTTAAAAATGAATACATCGAGTCGGTCTGGTATCTCCTGAAGATGTTTTATAAAAAAAATCTACTCTACAAAGGTTTTACTATCCAGCCATATAGCCCGGGCGCCGGAACCGGATTGTCTACCCACGAACTCAATATGCCCGGAGCGTACCGGGATGTAACCGATACCACGGTAGTCGCCCAATTCAATGCCAAACAAGAAACATTGCCTGAATTACTGAAAGGGTATGGTGATATTCACCTTTTGGCATGGACCACTACTCCCTGGACATTGCCTTCAAACACAGCTTTAACAGTAGGCCCTAAGATAGATTATGTGTTAGTTAAAACTTTTAATCAATATACTTACGAGCCTGTTCAGGTAGTGCTTGCTAAAAACCTGGTTTCTAAAATATTTTCAGGCAAGTTTTATCAAGCAGATAACAAGGAAGACTACACAGAATTCACTTCAGAAAGCAAAAAAATACCTTATGAGGTTTTAGCCGAATGTAAAGGAGCTGACCTGGCCGGGATTAAATACGAACAACTTTTACCATACGCACAACCCTATGAACACCCTGAAAATGCATTCAGGGTCATTACAGGAGATTTTGTAACTACCGAGGACGGTACAGGAATTGTACACACAGCACCCACATTTGGTGCAGATGATGCCAAGGTAGCAAAAGAAGCTGTTCCCGAAGTACCACCCATGCTTGTTAAAGATGAAAACGACAACCTGGTTCCGCTGGTGGATTTGCAGGGACGTTTTCGTGCTGAATTACCCGAAATAGGAGGGAAGTATGTAAAAAATGAATATTATGATGAAGGAACAGAACCGGAGAAATCGGTTGATGTTG
>CALEIL010000535.1 GCA_937876435.1 uncultured Bacteroidota bacterium | reverse complement strand
GCATGCCCGCATTTTGAATCATGGACCGTGGAAAAGAGTAATTGAGCTGGAGGGTTCGGATCCGAATATTGCTGGCGTCGTAAATATTGGCCTCATTGATCCCCAGGTTCCCACTTCTGGCCGCTAAGGTAGTCCAATACACCTGAGGAGATACAGGAATCGTATTGACCGAATAGCTGCCGTCCTCTCCCTCGATGACTCCGTCAAATACAAAATCTGACCTCTCGCCATTCACCACGGTAACCCCGGCATTCCCTGATGCCTGAAGCGCCCTATTGGTTCCTGAAAATATTTCTCCGCCAAAGCGTCCATCTATGAGCATACTAAGTGAAATATTCTTGTACCTGAAGGTATTGTTGAACCCAATAAGCGCATCGGGCTGTTGATTGCCCAACCGGACAGGCTCCGGATTGTGAAGCGGCAGCCCATTGGGATCCACCACAATTTCTCCGAAATGAGGGCTGGATGCATCTTCCACTCTCATATACTCTGATCCCCAGATTTCTCCGTAAAGTTCGCCGGACACCGCGAGTATCGAGAGATTGTCAAACCCGCCCAGGCCGTATTGGCTGACATCATCGGTCAGTTCTACTACCGTGTTGATATTTCGGGCAAAATTGAGACTCATATCCCAGTTGAATCCATTCATGTTTTCCAGAATTGTCCCATTAATGGTCAGCTCAACTCCCTTGTTTTCAATATCCCCGGCGTTGACTTTCATCGCGCTGTATCCGCTCAATGGATTCAATGGGAGGTTTATCAACTGTCGGGTTGCGTTGGATTTATAGTATGATAAATCGATGCCCAGTCTGTTTTGAAACAATCTGGCATCGATACCAAACTCCCAGGATTTGATCAGTTCGCTTTTCACATCGGGGTTAAACAATACCCCATTTTTTGAAGCAGTGGTATTGCCATTGGGATCATTACCGATGGAATAAAAATTGTGCAATTGGTAAGGAGAAAGGTCATTTCCTACTTCAGCGTATGACGCTCTGATTTTTCCAAACATCAACCATCGGGGAACATTTCCACCGTTCGCTTCGATCATATCTGTAAATACCCAGGAGGTACTTACCGAGGGATAAAAGAATGAACGATTCTCCTTACTCAAGGTAGAAGACCAGTCATTTCGCCCGGTCACATCCAGAAACAGGTACCCTCCATAATTGAATTGAACCGTTCCGTATAAAGAATTGAGTTTTCGATCGCTGAATCCCTGGCCCACTGTGGGGTTCTCCTGACCGTTGTTCAGCGAGAACAGATTGGGCACTTCCAGTATTCCTGAGTTGGACCACAGACTTTTATGGGTTTGATGCATAAGATTTCCTCCGAGATTAACCGTAGCACCGAGTTCACCTAACAAATCGTCCTTCGAAGCAGATATCAGAGCGCTGTAGTTTCCTTCGATAAAAGAATTGGACCCAAGGCCATATCTTCCGGTTGATGCCAGAGGGCTACCACCGTAAAGTTTGGTTTCGGTGTCGGTGTTGTACAGGTCAAATCCTGCTCTTATCTCTGCGAACATCCAGTCCGTCAGTTGATTCCTGACCGCTCCATTGACCAAAAAACGGTTACGGGTATCGGAATTCAGATTGTTGCGTGATGCCCAGTATGGGTTGACCGCATTGGAGGGCAAATACCAGATCATGTTTCCAAATTCATCAGCTCCTTCACTAAAATTGGTGACATCAATAGTCCTGGGAAGCAGGTACATAGTGGAAAATGAATTGGAAATATTGACACCGTTCAATGGTCTGTTGTCGGCGGTGGACTTGATGTACTGTACTTTCATATCAACCTTCCAGTTGTCTTCTCTGCCAAAATTGGAAACCGACCTGGTCATCAGATTGAGTCTTTCCAGGGAAGCCCCGGGGATCATACTATTGTCCGTCAGATAATTGATCGACGAAAACAATGAAGTAGCCTGGTTGAGTTGTTGCTGGAAAGAAAGACTGTGATTCCAACTGGTGCCCGACTCAAAATAATTTTCCAAATTGTCGTGAGCCTGCATCGAACCGGTCGATCCATCCCACAGCTCAATGCTCTGGCCTGCGATTTTGGGTCCCCAGCTTGACGTGGATTGATTATTGTATACCCCATCGGATCCCTGACCAAATTCACTTTGCATTTCGGGTTTTAGAAACATGGAAGAAGAACCCAGGGTTCCCGAATAGGTGATCCCCAGTCCGTCCTGAGCCTTACCCGTTTTGGTCGTAATAAGAATCACGCCGTTTCCAGCCCGTGAACCATAAAGAGCGGCAGCTGAAGCACCTTTCAATACGGACATGCTTTCGATATTCTCTGGATTGAGATCCCCGAGTCCGTTCCCCATATCCGTGGATGGAGCCCAGAAGTCATTGTTCGAAGCACCCGTGAAATTGTCCATAGGAATTCCATCAATGACTATCAGGGGTTGATTATCACCAGTCAATGAACTGTTTCCGCGAAGAACAATTTTGGAAGATCCTGCAGGACCATTACTACCGCGAATGACCTGCAATCCGGCAATTTTACCTGAAATGGCATTAGCAACATTATTTTCCCGGGCAACTACCAGCGAAGGTCCACCGATCTCCTGAACGGAGTAGCCCAGTGCTTTTTTCTCTCTTTCTATACCAAGGGCGGTGACCACTATTTCGTCCAGTGCCAACCCTCTGTTCAATTGTATTTCAAGCATTGCCTCATTATTATACGATACTTCCACCGGTTGGTATCCCACGTAAGAGATGACCAATACGGGATTATCAGTCTGTGCTGTCAATTGAAATTTACCGTCAAAATCGGTGGTGGTTCCATTGTTATCCGTACCCTTTTCCAAAACGGTCGCTCCAATAATGGGTTCCCCGTTGTCCGAATCTGTGATCAGACCCTGGATGGTTTGCGAATTCAAGCTTAGAAGTGTGAAGACAGAAACCAGAAAGGCCATGCTGACCTTGCTCATTTTCAGGATCAATCCCGGGTTTCTATACCTCATCCATAAAAATAATTGTTTTATCATTTGAAGGTTATTTAGATATTAAATAATTAATTAATATGAGTTTCTATTTAAGCGAAAATATTTGTTATACACTAAAACGATTATATATTACAAATGCTGCCATAAATAATATTTATGGAGCTTTTTTTTCTTCCGCAGTTCTTTTCTGGTGCATCTTTATTTCTTCCATTCGTTCGATCACCAGAGCTGCGGCTCCTACAAGTTCGGCAGATGATCCCAGTTCAGAAATTTGTATTTCGGTATTTTCAGCCAGCTTGCCGATGCTGTATTCATTGATGGCCTGCTGGACCGGTGCCCACCAATATTTTCCCGCGATGGATCCCAGGCCACTCAACACCACAACCGCAGGGTTGAAGAGATGGATCAGAATGGAGATTCCCCGCCCCAGGCTATGCCCCAGTTGATTGAGCAATCCAATCGAAAAAGTATCGCCTTGCTGGATGGCATTGAAAATCAATTTCACCGCTTCGGTCTTATCTTCCGGTAATGGATCCGGCAGGGTAGTATACACTCCCGAAGCCATACCTGCCTTGGCTCTTTCGATCAGTACATTGAGGGAGCTTTCTGTCTCCATACATCCGAGTTTGCCACAGCTACAGACTTTATTGTTGTCATACAGCGGGATGTGACTAAATTCTCCTGCGTAGCCATTCTCTCCCCGAAATACTTCGTGGGAAATGATAATCCCCAGTCCAACCCCCCATCCGATATTGATCACCAGAGCCTCTCCCTGTTCCCGGGCTATTCCCTGTCTCAATTCTGCCAGCCCGATCAACGATGAATCGTTGTCGATGAAAACCGGAATGCGGATGCGCTCTTCCAGGTATTCGACCAGTGAAGAATCCGAGCGTTTGAGAAAGCTGTGGTTCTGCCCTTTATTGACGTTTACAAAACCCGGCATTCCGATCCCGACCCCTATTATCCTGGACCGGTCGATTCCACTGGATTCGATCGATTCTGCTATGAAATCACCCAATGCCACCAGATCCTCCCCCGTCTTGGTTAAAGTAATATTCCTGTCCAGGACATCGATGATTTGAGTCCCGCTTAGGTCAAAGATCGTCAGAGTGGATTTAAACTGGTTGACCGCGACTCCTACAACGAATCCGATCCCTTCAACGATGGAATATAACTGAGGCCTTCGGCCTCCCCTCGACCGGGCTAATCCCGACTCTTCGAGAATACCATCCTCCATCATTTCTGTGATCAGGGTGGTGGTAAAAGGGATACTCTTATTAATCCCTTTACTCAATTCGGATACGGGCAATTGTACGCGACCATACAATTGTTTGATGAGCTTTACTTTATGTTTATTTTCGAGATTCATTTCTTCACATGCTTGATAAGGCATCCTTCACTTAGCAAATATATTATTTACTTTTTAAAATTATTAATAATAGCGATGAATTTTTAAAAAGATTTTGGAGAAAGCCAGTATATCAGGTGTTGCAATTACCTTAATCACTACTAAAAAAGTCCACGCTCATTCGCGGCAGATCAAGCTGCTATGAGGGAGCCTGTCTGCCATTTGCTGTAGGAAGGTATAGACGTGTAAAGTATATCAACAGGAATAAGTGAAGGGAACAAGGAGAGACACAAAAGATCGGTCATTAGGTTCAGGATCTGGTAGAGGAAGAGCAAATCCTTAGAGGGCTGATCTTCCTACATCTTGACCAGAAGAGGTCATTAACGCAGCGAGACCTACAAACGCGACGGGCGTATACACGACCACCGGGCAACCATCATCCAATACTCGTCAGGGTTCATCACAGACATCATACGGAAATCCCGGACTAAATCGAGTACATCCTTTCCTCCCCGGACGGTGACGATAATGGTCACCACGACGTACCACAAAATTACAGCAGTCACTAAAATCGTCCAAAACCAATAAGCCATATTATTCTATTTTTGAATACTATTTTTCAACAAAGAGCCCAACCACATCGCTGCCGCAGCCAGGATATAAGTAGCCACGCCAATTTTATACGGACCGATGGCATTGACCCATTCACTGGTGGCCGGAATTTCTTTAAAAATCAAATACGAAAGCGGAATAACACACCCCGTCACGATAGCTGCCGTCGCGCCCCAACTATTCGCCTTTTTCCAATAACAGGCTGCTACCAGCAAAACGCTCATACTGGCGAGGTAAATAGTGCCGGTGACCTGCAGATAAACCCAAAGATCGCCTTTGAGTGGATACCACAACCCATAAAGGAGTAAAAAGATCCCAATGGAACCCACCAGTATCCTGTTCCACAAAATCCCTTTCCGATCCGACCACAATCCTTTGTGAATGGGTTTCATGATATCATTATATATCACTGAACTCCAGGCAATCATGTACGAAGAATTGGTAGACATGTCGGCCGCGAGCATAGCTGCGATCATGATCCCCATCAGCCCCACGGGCAATAACGTCGCCAGTAAGTGGGGCATGGCCAGAATAGCTTCAGATCCGGTATAGCGATCTGGGCCAAAATAATGCAAGGCCGCAATTCCAATCAAAGCGGGAAGGATAAATCTCACCAAAAAAAACGGCGAAGTACCTTTGTAAATACCCATAGCTGTCTTTGTATCTTTTGCAGACAATACCCGGGACAGAGTTGTCTGCCAGGTAAGTACCGATGCGAGTCCCAAAAAGCAATCCAGCAATATTCGATCAAAACCGTAGGTATTTCCAATAAAAGGATTGTACGCTGATTTACCGACATATTGATCAAGACTCATCAACATTTCAGTCCACCCAAATTGTACAAGCAACAATAAAACAACCAGGGTCAATCCAACACTCATCACTACGAATTGGATATAGTCTGTGATAAAAACCGAAATCATCCCGCCCAGGATGGTATATACCGCCACCCCGATGAGGATTAAGGTCATCACCAATTCGAGATAGGCCATATCAAACCCGCATACGATCGTCAGAAAATTTCCCCCCATCCTGAGAAACACACCCATATTGAGTAACCCTCCCAGAACGATGACCACACCACTTCCCCACCGAACCCATTTACCAAATTTGTTCTCAAACAACTCGGGCAGGGTCATGGCTTGTTGATCTCTGAGAGGCTTGATACAAAACCCCGTCCATCCTACGACAAACATCGCAATGGCCGTTGCGATTCCAGGCGTTGTACCGGCAAAACCATACTTATATCCCAATTCGGCATTGGCCATAAACGTAGCGATGCCAAATTCAGTGGCTGCTAAGGAAGCGATACCGAGATACAAATTCACGCTCCGTCCGGCTACCAGATAATCCGCCACTGTTCGCACGTATTTTCGGGCCCACAAGCCCGCGGCAACGGTACCGATCAGGTATATCAGAATAATGGTGCCGTCGATCAGAAAGTTGAAATTGGTCATTGAGAAGTTTCGGGATTATTTGTTCTATAGATAGGACCCTAATATAGGTATTAATTCGAATTTGAAAAATGATACCCAGGGATTTTGATTTTTTATGAATTTACAGAGAAATCACCGTGCCCAATCTCATGAGGGTAACCTATTCCTCAACCACCCACGTATTCAGATAATGATGAGGTGTCTCCAGCACTATTTTATATAAATCAGTTTCCGGCATGCCTATGGCAATACGGGCTTCTTCCTTAGCCAAATCCAGTTCAAACAACTTATAATAATGATCTTCACCGCCTTGTCTGAATTTGTTTGTTGTAGCTATCCACAACCTAGCCTTGCCCAGTTTCGTTATGGACTCCCAGGACAGATTAATTGCGTTACCAGATTTCTCAGCTTTAAGATTAATGGCATCCACTACACCTATAAAAGGGACTCCATCGAGCTCCACTGCTCTATATTTTGGGATCGAAATGTCCATGAAATCAGCGATGGTTGGTAAGATGTCTACAATTCCAAGGCGATTGTTCTGGCCATATTGATTAATGTCGCCCTGGTTCGTGACTATCCAGGTGCTCCGTTCCCGCTCAGACTGTCCGCCATGATCCTTTCCGGTATCTGCATCACGGCCATGATCCGTCGTGATGATGACCAACCATTTTTCATTATGGTTCTTTTCCCTTTCCTGCACGGCATGCCAAATTCTCCCCACCTGATCATCCATTAATCTGATGGATTCATAAAACACAGGATGATCTCCGAATTGATGACCTGTATTATCAGTGTACTGAAGATAGACCCAACTTAAATCAGGAGCATGAGTGCAGATATTTCGTGCCGCTTCATCAGCAACCAAATTGTCAATATCCCGGATATAAGTCGCCGCTTCATCATGTGGAAACTTCAAAGTGTCGTGTTCAAAACCATCAAAATGATAATCCATCTCTAATTGCTCGGTCGCATCCAAACCAGTACCTATCAACTTAGTCCGATTGTCCAGCCAGGTGGAGAAAATGGCAATCTTTCGGTGAGGGTATTGTTCTTTAAACAATCGGAAAATGGACCAATATTGATAATTTGGATCGGCGATATCATTGTCCCAAACGTTGTGTTTGTTCACCCAGGTACCCGTCAACAAGGTATTGTAACCTACAGCAGATATAGTAGGAGTTTCGGTGTAGGTGCCAGGCTCGCCACCGACATAGGCAGGCAGCAATGCCCCCTGATCGGCGATGTCATCCAAATGGGGAGTCTCAACTTCCCTGAGGACATCCTCGGGGATGCCATCTACGATGATAAATACGGTTTTTCGGACGGGCTCGGGACCTTGATTCTGGCACAATAATTTGCCCGTAAAAACCAGACCCAAAAGAATGATCGTGGACCATTTGAAAATGTTCTTAACATGGCGCGTAGAATTGAAAGACGGATTCATGCTATTTTTTTTAAGCAATTAAAAGTAACTCAATTTTTGCTATTATCTGTTAGGTGACATCCCCCGGAGAGCATCTTGATGAATGGTAATTTCACTGGACTGTTTAATTTTCGGATTTAGTGCCATTTTTATTTCAGAAAAAGGTATTATTGCAGTAATCGTTTACCGGCCAATATCACACCACATGAGGTTAATTTACTCTTATCTTCGGACGACTTTAGTTTCCGTTTCCCTTTTATTGATCTTCCCTACCGCTCCTCCCGAGGGAAACCTTCTCGGTTTTACAGAGGAAGGAAGTCAGAAACAACTTGAGCTCGAGAAAAGGTTTGACACCCACCTATCTGCTGACCGGATAGGTCAAAGAATTGAACGGATGTCCTCCCAACCCAACCATTTGGGATCGCCTATGGCGTACAAAAATGCGGTATACCTGGATTCCCTGCTCGATTCCTGGGGATTCGATTCCCGCATAGAAGAGTTCAAAGTGCTGCTACCTTCTCCGGTGGAACGATTACTGGAAATGACCGAACCCTCCGCTTTCAGGGCCGGTCTTTCTGAACCTCCCGTAGAAGGAGACGCGACTTCCGGAATCAGGGAAGGCAGTCTGCCACCTTACAATGCCTATTCTGCTGATGGAGACGTGACTGCGGAATTGGTATACGTCAACCGGGGAGTGCCGGATGATTATAAAGAACTGGAAAATAGGGGCATTTCGGTCAAAGGGAAAATAGTGATCGCCCGATATGGCGGTTCCTGGCGGGGAATCAAGCCCAAAGTAGCTTATGAGCACGGTGCCGTCGGGTGCCTGATCTACACCGATCCACAGGACGATGGATATTCTGTGGGAGATACTTATCCC
Organism: uncultured Bacteroidota bacterium; assembly: GCA_937876435.1. Classification (GTDB taxonomy): domain Bacteria; phylum Bacteroidota; class Bacteroidia; order Chitinophagales; family Saprospiraceae; genus Membranihabitans. The sequence goes on along the minus strand of CALEIL010000535.1, from coordinate 712 downwards.
GAAGGGTCATGGCGGCCGGCCGATGGCGTGCAGCGTGGGTCAGTCATGGATATGCCCGTACGACCTGGTGATCCGTTGACTCCCTACGAAGGTGCTACCGAAGAAGCGAACCGCATTCCGATAGAAGAAAGCGAAATTATTCTGAAGATCCCCGTATTACCCATATCGCATGCTGATGCATTACCACTGTTGAAGTCAATGACCGGCCCTGTCGCTCCATCCTCATGGCGGGGGAGTTTGCCGATCACCTATCATATGGGACCCGGCGCCACCAAAGTCCGATTAAAAGTAAAATTCAGCTGGGATATGGTCCCTTTATACAACGTAATCGCGACCCTGAAAGGTGCTGTATATCCGGATCAATGGGTGATCCGGGGAAATCATATGGATGGTTGGGTATTTGGAGCCACCGATCCCTTAAGCGGAAACTCTGCGATGATCGAAGAAGCTTACGCCATCGGGCAATTAGCCAGATCGGGATGGAAACCCAAACGAACAATCGTATACGCCAGTTGGGATGGAGAAGAGCAGGGCCTGATAGGCTCCACCGAATGGGTTGAAAAACACGCGGAGGAATTGAGAAAAAAAGCAGTCGTCTACATTAATTCCGATAGCAACAACAGAGGATTTCTCAACGTCGGAGGGTCACACAGTCTACAACATTTTGTGAACGATGTCGGGCAATACGTCACCGATCCTCAGACAAATGTAT
>CALEIL010000534.1 GCA_937876435.1 uncultured Bacteroidota bacterium | reverse complement strand
GTTGACGGTCGGCGGTTCTTCCGACTCGTAGATCACATACGGTTTGGGGTCATCCCAGGTCCAGGTATTCATATCGCACGTTATCAAAACCTGCCTTTTGGCTCCTTTCAGGGATGGGATATAGTTGGCGTTCTGGCCCCACGCATTGATGACTACGGAACTGGATTCATTCCCCGTGATCACTTCTACATTTTCTTCTATGATAAAAGGACTGACGCTGAGCGGTTGGTCTGGATCTACCGTCACTTCGACAAAAACATAGACGCTGTCATTGGGTGGTATCTCCAGGTTGCGTATCACCGGGCCCTGGTATCCATCGGCATTGATCCTGAATACGGATGATTCCTGAGCGAGTCTGACTTCATCGATCCGGGCAAATCGATTCCCGTCGTTGTGGATTTTGAAAAACCGGGTGGTGGATCCCACCTGGGTAAAGACCGTGTCAAAGGTCAGCGTATCGGTGGAAAAACGGATATCAACCGCTGACCCCGTATCAAATTCGATCTTTTGGCACGAATGAAATACACCCAGCAGCATGGCGACCGTTCCGATCCAAAACAGGTATAAGTATGGCTTATTCTTCTGAAGTCGATTCATAGAGAAATTGATAACGATCATAGGAAGGCAAAGATTATAAATAAATTTACGATTTACGATTAATACCTGATCGATTGAATGTAGATTTCTGGTTTCTGATTGATCACCAATATCATAATAGCAATCGCAAGGGTTGCCCCTACCCCTTCACACCCACACCCACACTTGTACCCTGATCCCTATTACCTGATCCAATACTATTTCTTGCTATCTTTGCAATCCCTGTGAACACATAGACAAAAAACACCTTGGAAAAAGCAGTCATTGACGTATTGATCCCCGCTTACAATGAAGAAAGATCCATCGGTTTGGTGATCGATGACCTGCCCAAAGACCTGCTGAGGCATATCATCGTATGCGACAACAACAGTTCGGATTCTACCGGGGAGGTGGCTCGCCAGCATGGAGCCCTGGTGGTTCATGCACCCGAAAAAGGGTACGGCAATGCTTGCCTCACGGGTATGAAATACCTGAAAAGTCTGAAACAATGTCCTGACATCCTCGTTTTTATTGACGGAGATTACTCCGATTATCCGGAACAATTGCCCCGGGTGGTAAAACCCATTATATCCCATGACGTGGATCTGGTCATCGGCTCCAGAGCATTGGGCAGGCAGGAACCGGGTGCCATGGAGGTCCATCAGCGATTTGGGAACTGGCTGGCGACCCGACTAATCCGGATTTTCTATGAATACCATTTTACCGATCTCGGACCATTCCGGGCGATCAAATGGGACAAATTGATGGAACTGAATATGATAGACACCAATTTTGGATGGACCGTGGAAATGCAGGTGAAGGCCGCCAAACGAAAACTCGTCACTGAGGAAGTAGCCGTAGATTATAAGCCTCGAATCGGGGTGTCCAAAGTTTCCGGCACCATCAAAGGTTCGGTACTGGCGGGTCATAAGATCATCTGGACTATCTTCAAATATCTCTAATGATTATGGAAATAGTGTATTATGTCGTTCTGATCCTCTATAGCCTGATTCTTCTGTATATCTTGTTGTTCAACCTGTTGCAACTGGAACTCCTTCTCACATACCGGAGAAATAAGAGACGCGATACCCTTCAAAACGGCAAAAATTACGATTCCATCGAGAAATACCCAGTGGTGACCATCCAGCTGCCTTTATTCAATGAAAAATACGTAGTCAGCCGGCTGATCGACAACATTTGTACGCTGGACTACCCTATCGATAAACTTGAAATCCAGGTCCTCGATGATTCCACCGACGAAACGGTGACGATCAGCCAACAAAAGGTACGCGAATACCGGGCACAAGGATTTGATATTTCATTGATTCAAAGGAAAAACCGGACGGGCTATAAAGCGGGGGCCTTGCAGCACGGTCTTCAAAGAGCCAAAGGGGAACTGATCGCTATTTTCGATGCCGATTTCTTGCCCGGACCTGGCTTCCTCCGGGAGGTGGTGCCGTCTTTCCAAAATCCTGATGTAGGCGTGGTCCAGACACGATGGGAACACCTCAACCAACATCATTCGCTGATCACAGAAGTACAGGCATTCCAACTCAATGTCCATTTTATCATCGAACAAAACGCCCGGTGCCAGGCCGATTATTTGCTCCAGTTTAACGGTACCGCCGGAATCTGGCGCAAGTCGACGATTTTAGACGCCGGTGGTTGGCACGCGGACACCTTGACCGAAGACCTGGATCTCAGTTACCGGGCCCAACTCCACGGATGGAAAATACTGTACCGCGACGACGTGGGCTCTCCGGCCGAACTTCCAGCCGAGATTTCGAGCTACAAATCTCAGCAATTCAGGTGGATGAAGGGAGGTGCGGAAACCGCCCGGAAGTTGATTCCGGTGATCTGGAATTCAGATTTGCCCTTCTGGAAAAAGGTGCACGCCTCCGCCCATCTCACGGCTTCTTCAATATTTTTGTTAATTTTTGCAATGGCCATCCTGTCGGTTCCCATGATATGGGCTATCACAGGGCTCCACGTCCACATGGAATACTATTTGATCTTTGCCATTGGGATTATTTCCCTCGTATTCATCTTTTTTCAAGCCAATGTTTCCAGCAATGACCATCGTTCCCCGGGCTCCCGTCTACAGCAAATCAGAAAATTTGTGTTGATGTTCCCCGTTTTTATGGCCTTCTCCATGGGGTTGTCCTTTCACCACTCCAGGGCAGTCATACAGGGATACCGCGGAAAAAAAAGCGAATTTGTCCGGACGCCAAAAGTGCATAGTCCTGGCGGCGATAAGAATCACAGTCTTTACCTTACGTCTCAATTGAGTCCCGATACGTGGTGGGAAGGATTCCTGAGCCTCTATTTTGTTTTTGGCATCGCAATGGGGTTGTATTTGCACCAATACGCGATGTTGATCCTCCACGTAATTCTCGCGACCGGATTTGGGTTGATATTTGTTTACAGCATTCGCGCTAATCTTTCGCCCAGTCAGAAAAAGATCCTCAAACCAGTATAATCGATCGAAATCCAGTGCATTCCACCCCATTTTCCATTGCTGAGCCTACTCCAGATTGTCCAGATACGGTGATTTTCAGCTCCCGCCACTGACCTATAGCAGGGATTCAGCTGAAGATCAATTCAATACTATTTTAGTACTCCGTCAAGACAAAAATTTTAATTTCATTCGGGATCTTTTGAGCCATCTCATCGTTGCTTCTCAATCCCCTATCCACTCCGGGAATGAGTGACGTGCCGGGAACCACTGGCCAGTAGGAAACTTATTGCCGATTTGTCTTATCTTTACGATATAATAAAGCTCTCCGTGAAATATTTTTATGCCAGTCTTTTCCTGCTTTGCATCTGGACAATCGGATATACCGTTCCCCGAACCGATATATGGCAATTTCTCTTATTGTTTTCACTGACTTTTGGGCTGTACCTATTGATTTTCAAACAGGTCAGGAATCATCACGACTTTTTATTCTTCGTGGGGACCGGCCTGGTGGCCCGGTTTGGATTATTGCTGGCCTGGCCGGGTTTATCCGATGATTTGTACCGGTTTTTTTGGGATGGGGTCATTGCCAATCAGGGCATTTCGCCCTATGCCTGGACACCTTCCGAACTCATGGCGCAGGGGAATGTGGTGCCTGCCTATCTGGCGGAGCATATTTATCCGTATCTCAATTCTAGCGACTACTACTCCATATATCCTCCTCTGGCGCAGGTTTTTTATAGATGGGCCACGTTTTTCACCCCGGACAATATTTACCTCAGCGCGGTTTTTATGCGGATACTGATCCTGGCGGCCGAATCGGGGATCATCTACCTCTTGCTCAAGCTTCTCCCGGCTTTGAAGTACCAGCAAAAAAACGCCTTACTCTACGTTCTCAATCCTTTGGTCATCCTGGAATTCACCGCCAATCTACACGCGGAAGTGATTATGCTGGGTTTTTTCCTGTACGCGTTTTGGTGGATGATGAAAGGCCGATGGTTTTTGTTTAGCGTACTATTTGCGGCAGGTGTACTGATCAAATTGACGATATTGTTATTGCTCCCATTATTCGTCAGACGTCTTGGGATAAAAAGGTTTATCACTGCTACGTTGATCATCCTTGGGATTTGTACTGCAGCGTATGGCTCGATGGGGATTTTTGAGTTTCCGGGGAATTATATAGCCAGCGTCCGGCTCTTCTTCCAGTCGTTCGAATTCAACGCCAGTTTTTATTATTTCTTTCGGTGGGTGGGATATCAGTTATTTGGTTACAACCTGATCTACTGGATCGGCCCTATCCTTTTGGTTGCAGCCGCGATGGGTTATTTTTTTATGTACATCCTACAATTTATCAACGATAAAGGGATCATGATCCGGGCACTTCTTATATTTACCATTTTATTGCTAAGCAGTACCACGGTTCACCCCTGGTATATTCTGCTACCTTTGACTTTTGGTCTTTTTTCGCCCTACCGGTATACGGTGGTATGGAGTTTTCTGATAGTCTTCAGTTATATGAGTTACAGCAGCGATCCTTACAGGGAATGGATTTGGATCGTATTTCTGGAATATTTAATATTGGGGATCATTATGTTGATAGATTTCAAGATAATTCCCTGGAAGCGATACTTTACCTTTTTTGAAAATGAACACTAACATGAAAATCCAAATACTTGTCATTCTTATGTTGTCGCTGGGATCCGCCTGCAGGTCAGGTGATCAGGAAACGAAGTCGGAAAGTAAAGCCATCCCGGCTAAAGTCAACGTAAGTTTATCCGGAACCAATCCGGCCGATCTAATCGGTAAAATGGTGGAAATTCCGGCGGGTGAATTTGAAATGGGAGCGAACAGCGATCAGGCAGACCCGGACGAATACCCCAGGCACAAGGTGAAAGTAAATAGCTTTATGATGGATGTCACCGAAGTCACCAACCAGGAATTTGCGAAATTCGTAGAAGAAACCGGATACGTGACCACGGCCGAACAGGACATCGACTGGGAAGAAATGAAACAACAGTTGCCCCCCAATACACCCCAACCCGATCCGGCACTCCTCCAGGCAGGATCCCTGGTTTTTCAGCCTACCGATGGTCCCGTTCCTCTAAACAATCCCGGATACTGGTGGGCCTGGACGACCGGTGCAAGCTGGAAACATCCCCAGGGACCAGACAGCCACATAGAGGGAAAAGAATATCACCCCGTGACCCATATTTCCTGGGAGGATGCGAAAGCTTATGCCGAGTGGGCCGGAAAACGGCTTCCGACGGAGGCGGAATGGGAATGGGCCGCTATGGGCGGCATGGCCAATACGGTGTATCCCTGGGGCAACGAACTGGATAGCGACAACGAGGTTCACGCCAACTACTGGCAGGGTGATTTCCCTTACGATAACCGGGAAAATGACGGATTCTATCTAAGTGCTCCGGTGGGCACTTTCCAGCCCAATGGCTACGGTCTGTACGACATGTCGGGCAATGTATGGGAATGGTGTGAGGATTTGTATCACTACGAATATTACGATGCTCACAAACCAGAGGAGGTCGTGTTCAATCCCCGCGGACCGGAAACCAGCCTGGACCCGGATGAACCCCTGATCCCCAAGCGGGTACTGCGGGGTGGATCGTTTCTGTGCAACGATTCGTACTGCAGCGGATACCGGGTTTCCCGAAGGATGAAGGGCGATATGAAATCGAGTTACAATCACACCGGATTTCGTTGTGTGAAGGAGATCAGCGAATAGCGGTTCGCGGAGCGAACCGCTCTGTTAGATCATGGGCTGCTCCGCAGCCCATAAGTTTGTCGGCTACGCCGGTTTGTGCGCTTAGCGCGTTTGGTTGAAATCCCGGCTTCAGAATCCCACTAACAGCTTCCAATCAATTCCCAATTTATGGGGAATCCGAAGAATGGTACACTTTCAATGCTTCTTCCAGTTCACCGATAAAAGTCTTGCGCACCGATTCCGGTTCCAGGATTTCGACGTTCTTGCCGAAGCTCCGTAGCACGCTGTACAATTCGTAATTGGGTTTGACTTCGATCTGGATCAGGGTTTCCGGACCCGATTTTTTAATTTTCTGGCTGGGGTGGAGAGGCTTTGTGAGGACGTACGGGAGACTCACCGGCGTAAACCGGAGGAGGATTTTTTCCAGTCCGACCTCGTGATTAATCGTCACGCCGATGATGTCGTAGAAATAATCCTCGAAGTCGATATCGGAGGGTATAAACCGGCCGGAAGCCAGGTCCATGGACTGAATCCGGTCCAGAGCCAGATTCCAGATGGTAGCCGGCTCCTCTTCGTTGAGTCCGATCAAAAACCAACGTTGATTGTATTGCTTGAGATAATAGGGATGAAACCGGTATTGGTATTCCTTTCCTGCGAAATCCTGGTAGCCAATGGACAACACCTGCTGGTGAGTAATGGCCTGAAACACATCGGTAAAAAACTGGAGACCTTTTAGATCCGGATTGTGGTCGATTCCGATCAGGGTTTTGCCCTGGTAAGTGTTCCCCGAAACCCAGCTATTGTTCTCCCGCAGGGAATCCAGCCAATGGCCGAATGGGAAATTGGACAATCGTTCGAGTCCGTGCAGAATATGCTGCAGCTCGGTCATTTGTTGGGGTGTTATCGGACTTTTGTGGATGGAAAAATGGCGGTCCTTGTAGCGGTAGTAGACTTTGCGATCGACGGTTTTCTTTTCGAGTTCAGCATGGTAGAGGTCCGGATGCTGAAGCCGTTCCAGGTCAGAATATAGCGTCCGCCGGGAGATGGGTTCCAATCCGGCTTCGCTGACCAGGTAGTGGTTCACTTTTTCGAGCAGATCGTCTGCCGAATGCCATTTGACCATATTGGACAGGCATTCGTCGAGGATTTGAGCTCGAATCTGTTGATTCTTGTTGATGGGCATAATCGGGAATTTAGACGTTTTAGATCCTGGAGTGGATCGACTACTGCAATAATAAATGCCTCGCTAAAATAACAATTCCCCATCTAAATTGCCCTGGCGTGTGGAAAATATCCGGAGTTTATACTGTTGCTCCCATCGGATCGCACGCTCTCCGGCTTTGCTTTTTAATGGGTGGATTATGTTTCATGGATCCTACATCCGCTTCCACTCCAGCATATCAGCCTTTATTATTACTCTTCGGATAATGGAGCCGGAGGCACTTCCAGATTCAAAAACAAAAAATGGCCACTCCGACCGAAAGGGGTAAAAGTGCGGGTGGCAGAGTGGCCCGGGGATGTGCAGCACACACGATCCCTCATCGTCCAATTGGGGTCGCTATGGGAGGTTGGAACAAACTGGGTTTCGGTATTCGAACTCCCGGTCATCCCGATATCCATGAATCCGGATCGGTAACTGATGGTGCAAATTTAGAAGGCAAGTGTGCAGTTTTGGTGCACGATCAGAAGGATTTGCAAGCATTCCGCACAAAGTCCTTGTGAATGCCCAGCCCCTACAATGGCCCCTAACGCCTAAGAAGTTGAATCTCAATAGCTCCGGGTGCAACCCGGAGAATAAAAGGATACCAATGCTCGACATCACCACCGATCCCGATCCCTTTGAAGATAGTATATTTCACTTGGGCGATCAAAAATACGACCAGAACGACCTCGTTGAGACGTTCAAACCCATCGTACATCGGTTGATGGAGCACCGTGAGAAATGCGGGGAAAATTACGACACCGAATTTGCCACCGAACTGGATCACCAATCGCTGGAGGCGTATTTGCGGGAATTTCCCTGCCATGAATGGGTGATCGAAATGCTCATAGCCGCATACGTGGGTGAATACGGTCTGGATGCGGGAGATCAGTCGTCGCTGAATTTTCTGTGTTTGATTGGCCTCCCCAAAGACGGTGCTTTTCTCCTATTTGGAGATAGCGATGAACGATACAAAATAGTGGGCGGCAATCAACAGATCATATACAAACTCACGGAAGACTTCGGCGACCAAATCGAATACTGAAAGGCCGTCCGGGCGATACAAAAAAAAGGTCGACGATACACGCTCCATTTTCAGGAAGGCGCATCCCGCCAAGCCGAAATCGTGGTGTGTACCATTCCATTTACTGTATTGCGCCACATCGATCTTCAAATCGGAGAAATCGATCCGGTAAAAGTAGCGTGCATCAACGATCTGGGATACGGGCAAAACAACAAATTGCTGCTCGGCATGGGGCAACGGATCTGGCGTATGGGCGCCCGGCCCACGCAGGGGTATACCTACGATTCGATGATCCACACCGGCTGGGACAACAGTCATATGCAGGGGAACAACCGGGGTCAGGGCGGATATACGGTGTTTTTGGGCGGTGAACGGTCCTTGAAATTAGCCGCGCACTCCACCAGGACGGATGGACACGCCAGGCTGGATAACCACTACCTGGACCAGTACCTGGGGCGAATGGAAGGTATCTATGCCGGATTTCGAAACAGCTATATGGGTGATCACGAGGTCACCACCTGGACGGGGAATCCCCATTCGCTCGCCTCGTATTCGTGCTATAAGGTCGGTCAATGGAGTGCCCTTTCGGGCGCTGAAATCCTACCCATTCACGACGATTTCCTATTCGCCGGTGAGCACTGCAGCGCCGATTTCCAGGGCTTTATGAATGGCGGTGCAGAGACCGGCCGGCAAACGGCGGAAAAAATATTGGAGATGGTGGGGGTGAAGAGAAATTGAATAGTAAAATTCAACATTTTGTTGGTATTCATCAACTGGGTATTATAAGACGGGGAAGTGTTCAGTTCATTGGCCAAATCCTTTTCTTCATTCCCAGTTCCTTCATTCTATCCTGAATCAACTCCAGGTATGTGACAGCTAATAGCAATGCATCCAACTCTACTTTCTCTTGATACGTATCCGGCTTGAGCAAATCTCTAAATCTTTCCTGAACATTTTTAGTCTCAACAATCGTATTCATAATGAGCTACTTTTGTAATCAAAAACTCGGACACATTCATCCCAGGGGTAATGTTTGGCTAATTATACCCAGCAAATTTTTGTATCCAATTTTATTTGGTAAAGATTGCCAGGTTCTTATGCGATTATCTGGAAACTCTAAAGCATTCTATGGTTGAGAAAATTAATCATCTATCGAATTTAATTCTACATTATTTGCTTTCTAAAGTACTATATTCTCCCAATAGTTCATTTACCACAACACATTTATGACGGGTAAAGTGAGAGCTGATCGAACAACAATTCATTCGTATGATATCAGTAAAATAGGTCAATAGTCAAAATATATTTTCCACATTGTGTTTATATCTATTTTGAAATCAGTAAAATATGTGTTATATCTTGACATAAGTATTTTTAAATCCTAAAAGTTGCAAAATGGA
>CALEIL010000533.1 GCA_937876435.1 uncultured Bacteroidota bacterium | reverse complement strand
ACCTATGCGGGAGTGGAAGTTCGATGACGGCACCGACCTCGGGACGCACAACACCCAACAACACTGGGTGACCCACAGTCGTGGACTTTTTCTGGTGTACACTCGCCGGGGTGCAAACAATGATCACGTAGCCCGTAACAGAGCACCGCTTTTTATCGCAGAAGTGGACCCCAAAAAGCTGCAGGTCAAACGAAAAACGGAACGGATCCTAATCCCCAATAAAGGCGCAGCCCTGGGAAATTTTGGGGTCTGCGACGTCAGTCCGGATGAAACCTGGGTCACCGTCGCCGAAAATATGTACAGCCCCAAAGTACAAGAATATGGCAGCGATGGGAGCGTATGGGTGGCCCGGATTCAATGGAATCGACCCAATAAATTATTTTAACGGGCAAAGTAATTATGATTATTCGGTGAAATCCATTGTCAAATGTCAAATATCAATCCCTTAACGTCCAAAAATCTGAAAGGTATCTGGTGTTCCATCCAACTTCCTGTTAGTCCAGATAACACCATCCATTTTATAGATCTACAAACAGAGATCGATCTTTTGACTCGTTCCACGGTACAGGGAATCTATTCCAATGGAACGGCTGCTGAATTTTACAATCAGACCGAAGCCGAATTTGACCGCATCCATGAAATGATGGCTACCAGTTGTCGGAAAGCGGAAATCCCGTTTCAAATAGGAGTGAGTCATATGAGCCCTGTAATTTCTCTGGAACGGATCCAACGGACCAAGCACCTGCAGCCATCAGCCTATCAAATTATTCTCCCGGACTGGCTACCTCTTCACGGCCCGGAAATATCCAATTTCCTAAAAAAGATGATCATGGCAGCAGCTCCCGTCCCTGTCGTGCTCTATAATCCAGGTCATGCCAAGACGCTATTAACACCCGGAGATTATGCAAAATTATCCCGTGAATTTCCAGAACTGATCGGCATCAAAGTGGGGGCCGGAGGAGCGGAATGGTACGAAGAAATGCGAAATATGGACATGGATCTGGCGGTATTTGTGCCCGGTCATCGATTGGCCACCGGCATCAAGGAAGGATTAGCACAGGGTTCGTATTCCAATGTGGCGTGTATTAATCCAGACTTCGCTCAAAAATGGTACGAAACCATCCTGCAAGATATAGAAGAAGGCCTCAGAATGGAAAAGCGGATACTTGAATTTTTTGATCTCTGCATCATACCATTGACCAAAACAGGCTTCTCCGACGCAGCGCTTGATAAATTATTATGGGCTCTCCAGGGGAGGAAAACGACCAATACCCGATTGAGATGGCCGTATCAGGGAATCGGACAAACACAATTGGACAAAGTGAGAGAAACCGCCAAAAAGATGATCCCGGAATTTTTTGATTCAACCTCCCAAGTGACTGAATAAAAAGATATTTTACAACGACATATTATAAAAACAAAAATGATGAAATACCTACTCCTGTTCCTATTTGCATTTCTGACTTTCCATGGCAATGCACAGAACTCAGGCAGTGACCAGATCATAAAATACCCCTCCACGCTGATTTACAGCAATGAAGATGAATACAGCGCCTTTACAGATCTCCTATACTTCAAAAACTATTATTACTGTTCGTTCCGGGTCGGTAGCAGCCATGTCGGAGGAGAGGATGGAAAGATCAGAATACTCAGATCAAAGGATGGTACCAATTGGGAAACTTTCGCCTATTTGCAAAAAGAAGGCATCGATTTAAGGGATCCCAAGCTTTCCATCACCCCAGAGGGAAGGATCATGGTCATCATCGGCGGATCGGTTTACGATGGTAAAACCCTACTCGACAAGCAACCTCACGTATCCTTTTCAAACAAAAAGGGCAAAAATTTCTCGGATCCGGTACCAGTACATGTGACGTATAATACGGGTGAGATGAAAAGTTGGATCTGGCGGGTCCTTTGGAAGGATGGCATAGGCTACGGCATGGATTATCAGTCACACAAAAAGGATCAATGGGATCTGTATCTCACCAAGACCAACGATGGAAAAAGTTTTGAAAAAGTCTCCAAGCTGGAGGTGGACGGCTTGCCCAACGAAGCTACCATTCGTTTTTCCGATGACAACGAGATGTACGTACTCATCCGCAGAGAAGGAAAAGACCGAATGGGCCTCATCGGTAAAAGCCACGCTCCCTATACGAACTGGAATTATACCAAATTGAATTTTCAGTTGGGTGGTCCCAATTTCCTGTTTCTCACAGATTCAAAACTGGTTATCGGAACGCGAAATTACGTAGGGGATCGAAAAACATACTTATACGTGACTGACCTAAATGGAAAGGTGGAAAAGACCATCGAACTCCCCAGTGGTGGCGATACTAGTTACCCGGGGCTACTCATTCATGACGATTTGCTGTGGGTGAGTTATTATTCCAGCCACGAAGGCAACTCGCGCATCTATCTTTCCAAAATACCGATGAAAGACTTGTTGTAATGGATTCCAATAAAAACCCAAAAACTGTATGAATCATCGGAGGTGCCGGGTATCTGGGCCAGAACATAATCCCATTTTAGTTGGATAAAAATCATCGTGTGCTATGCGCCGATATCGGTGACAAAGCCGTGAGGTCGGAAGGCACATGGAGAAAAGCAAAAAGGGAAGTTATTTTGAGTCAAATCAAGGCCCTTCGAATGAGTATAGCCGGGGTTATATGATTGAGAAGCAACGATGAGATGGC
>CALEIL010000532.1 GCA_937876435.1 uncultured Bacteroidota bacterium | reverse complement strand
GCCACTGTTCACATTTTATGATGCAAATGCCAAAGTGGAGGCCCGCATAGGTGAAAATCAACTTTTGTCGTTTTCAACCTTCCGGGGATCGGATCAATTGTTTCTGGTCGAAAATGAGTTTAGCATATTTTCAGATGACGAATACAACATTCTCAATCAAAACTATGCCCTCAATTATTCCTGGTATCCGGATGAAACCACAGCCCTCCGTGCCCATCTCAGCTCATCATACTATCGGCACTTTTTCGAAGACCTGGGGAGGAGAATTCGGTCCAATAATTCAGATAATAAACCAATATTGCAAAGGGATTACCTTCATACCGGTAACACCATCCGTACCCTCAAAGCCATGGTTCACGGCCATAAAGATAGGGCAGACCGTTGGGAACTGGATTTTGGCCTGGATCACGAAACCATCCGATATAGTCTATATCTGGATCGTTCAGAAAGTTTGGAGGTCGATGGCGATTATACCCTGCTGGATTCTATCTCAATCAATGGAAATAGACAACCTGCCTACGTATCCAGCATTTTTACCGATGGTATTTACCACGCGAATGATCGCCTACGTATCAAAGCAGGTATTCGGATACCGCGATATCAGTACGACGACTATAGGCTATGGATGTACGAACCCAAAGCTTTGATCTCCTACGATCTCAATGCCAGTACTACCATCAATGCGGCCTACAACTTACAACGGCAGTACAGCCACCTGTTAAGCTACACCGAATCCGAAGGGTATTTCCGGGAATTCTACACCACTTCCGATGCAGGTACTCCACCTTCCCGGTCCCATCAATGGTCGATGGGCTTGTTTTACCATTTCAGAGACCGAAATACCTGGTTGTCCGATGCCAACCTATCCGTGGAAGCTTTTTACAAAAAACAGAGCCTGCTTAATAAATTTCAGCCGGGCATCGATCCGGATGTTTCGGTGGTAAAGTACGATGATCATCTGCTGCACAATGGAAGTGCCACCACCTATGGATTGGAATTGCTCTTTCAGAGAACAGCCGGAAAATTTCACGGGTCATTGTCATATACGTGGGCGCATAGCCAGTCACGATATGCAGGGCTCAATCAGGGCCGGGCGTTTAATGCCGATTTTGATTACCGGCACAACGTCAATATCTTACTCATTTATAAGTTCCGGAAAGGATATCAGTTGTCCGGGCAATGGGACTATCGGTCCGGTCGCCCTTTCTCATTATCCAATAGTTTGAGCAACCGGGACGACATCATTACCGGGCGGTATCCGATCGTCTCTGATATCAACAATTCCCGTTTACCCCCCTACCACCGGCTCGACCTGAGCCTGGATCGCGAATGGCGGACCAAAAAGAGGGGAAACAAACAATGGTTTGGCATCAGTATCTACAATGCTTACAATCACGTGAATCCATTCTATGCCTATCCTGAGGATGGCAAATTAAAGGTCAAGGGATTCATTCCCCTGATACCCAGCTTTCATTTTGGATTTGAACTGTAAAATATCTTGAGTAAATGAAAAATAACATATATCCAAACAAGCCAATCAATCACAGGAAATCTCAGGGCTTTCTATTCCTGACTATGATTGCATTCCTTGTCGTACAAGGCTGTGAAATCAGCACTTCCGTTCCTTTTGACCTGCCGGACTACGAGGAAGAGCTCATCATCCATGCCGTAGCCAGTCCCCAATCAGGATCTCGTGCGATTATCAAGTTCAGCCAACCCGTGGACGGGTACCCGGGTGAGGCACCCGATCTTCCCGTTTTTGAAGCCTATCTGATACAAGATGGAAACCGCATGGCCCGGTTCAATCAGGACTCCACATCCGTGATTCAGGATAACGATTATTCCATTCAAACCATATTTTTATCGATCCCGGCTGATTCGCTCATTCTGGTAAAGGGCCAATCGTATGCGATGGAAGTACGAGACCTGATTTCCCAAAAACGATATGAATCTTCCGCCGTTCCGCTGCCGCCGCAACCTTTGGTGGAAGAATTTGAAATGGAATGTTCCGGCTCGAGTTGTAGAGTGACCGGCAGCCTGGGTCCTATCGAAGAACCCGTATACGCTATATCCGTCAAGGGGCATTTTCCGGATTCCGTCATAACAGAAGATTATTTACTGGATTTGAACAACAATCTATTCCCTAATGACCTCATCTTTCCGGAAACGAATACCTGGCCACAACGGTCTCTTTCATCGGACTTTGTACAGACCTACCGTCGTCATCCACTCGACAGCCTGGCCCCACCGGTAGATATTCGGGTCAGTATAGCTTACCTTTCCTACGGCATTACCCAATTGATCCGGGAGATACACGGAACGCATGCTATCGGTGAAGATATCTTTCAGGCAATACGCCCATTTCATTCCAATTTCCATACAGCAGACGGTCGCATATTTGGTGTTTTTGGATTGTACAATGAAGATATACGAATCATGCCTTTGTGATTTCAACCGAACCTTTTCAATGACATATACATTTCTGAAGCAATTGCGACGCAACTTTCCGAATACAT
>CALEIL010000531.1 GCA_937876435.1 uncultured Bacteroidota bacterium | reverse complement strand
ACTTCATTCGGTCATGCTTCTTAGACCTGTCAAAAAATATTTTGAAATACCACTATAGGCCCTTAAGATTCGACGCACTATTTACTTTTTCGCCAATCAGTCCCTCAACCTTAACCTCAACCTCAACCAATGACATTTGAAGACATATACCGGGGCCTGATAGGGCTGATATTCCTGTTAGTGATCTGTTATCTTTTGAGCAGTGACAGGAGGAGTATCAACTGGAGGCTCGTCGGGGCGGGAATGTTAATACAGATCGTTCTCGCTATTTTGATTCTACAGGTTCCATTTATAAGATCTGTGTTTGGCGTCATCGTGAACTTTTTTGTCATCATGATCGAAGCGGTCGAAGACGCAGCGATCTTTCTTTTTGGCGACCTGGCACGGCCTGAAGAAACTTTTGGATTTGCCTTTACGATTCTACCAACCATCATTTTTTTCTCAGCCTTATCTTCATTGCTGTACTATCTTGGCATCCTGCAAAGGGTGGTGTACGGTATTGCCTGGCTGATGAACAGGACAATGACCCTCAGTGGGCGGGAAAGTCTGGCGGCAGCAGCCAATATTTTTATCGGACAAACCGAAGCCCCTCTCGTGGTCAAACCGTATCTGGAAAAAATGACCCGATCGGAAATAATGGGCCTGATGACATGTGGAATGGCCACTATTGCCGGGGGTGTTTTCGGGGCCTATATCAGTATGCTGGGAGGTGATTCTCCTGAAGAAAAAGCCCGGTTTGGAATGCATCTGCTCACGGCCTCAATAATATCTGCACCCGCTGCTATCGTAGCGGCCAAAATGCTGATTCCTGAGAAAAACATAGACGAACTCGACAAAAACCTCGATATTCCATCCACCCAGGCTGGCTCCAATGTATTGGAAGCCCTGGCCAACGGCACCACGGATGGCCTCAAATTGGCCGTCAATGTAGGGGCTATGCTATTGGCCTTTATGGCCTTTGTATTTTTTTTCAATCATATTCTGGGTTGGGGAGGGGACGTCCTGCATCTGAACAGGGCTATCGAGAAAATCACGAATGGGAACTATGATCGATTATCGCTCGAATACATCTTTGGGTTGCTCTTCTCACCGATATCCTGGATCATAGGAGTTCCCACTCAGGACATTGTTTCAGTGGGCCAGATGCTTGGAGAAAAAACAATCCTCAATGAGTTTTTCGGATACCTGTCTCTGGCAGAAATGAAAAGTAACGGACTTTTACAGGAAAAAAGTATCATTATCGCTACCTATGCGTTATGTGGATTCGCCAATTTTGCTTCCATAGGGATCCAGATCGGTGGTATCGGGGCCATCGCACCCGGACAAAAGAAAAACCTGACCCAATTGGGAATGATATCTCTGGTGGGAGGAACCATTGCCTGTTTGATGACGGCCACCATCGCGGGTGTGATTGTGAATTAATTGAGTACGCAGTGCACCTTCAATAGGGTTTTGGGTTGAAAATTTGCCGTTCTACCCCCTGGTATCAGACAGAAGGGTCAAATGCTTATTCGAGGGAAAACCTGTCGATCTGGTCTTGCCCAATAGGTAGTGCGGATTAATAATTTATACGGGAAAAATTCATTAGGTATTTCAGAGTTTAAGAATATAACATAAGTTTGTAGTTTCATATAATTGAACACAAAGTGACGCCCAAATTCCAATGTACATAAAGGAAGCCCTGTTCAACAAGAATACACAGTATATTATTCTATCCAGCATCATTATTGCTCATTTCTTCATCGCCATCGGTAGGAATGGTCCTTTTTATTACCTTTTTCTGAATCCCGCGTATTATCCGGACCTCTTTTTTGTCACGATAATCGTGTGCTCTCTTATACTCTATATCCGATCCGTCTGGATCCGATTGAATCCCCATGATCTTCCGGATAATTTCTCCCGGAAAAAGATCTTACACCTGTTGTTTTCAGGGATTTTTACCCCTTCCGTGTTCAGTATTATTCTGGTTTATATTTACATGGACCAAATTTTGGATCAAGACATCTTCGTCACGACCTATTTTTACTACGAACTCCCTATTTCCATCGTAGTCATTGTGGCCATCAATCTTGTTTTTGGAATTATTCATCTGACAGGTAACATTCGATCCATCCCACCCTCTTCCGATATTGGTAAATCTCCTCCACTGATATTTCAATCGGGTAAAAATAAGATTACGGTGTACCCGGAACAGATTATGCTCGTCGAAAAACAGGATACTCTGTGTTTTATATACACGACCACAAACGAAAAATATATTCACTATGGGGCGCTCAGGGAATTGGCATCTCTGCTGCAATACGAGTCATTTTTCAGAGCCAACAGGCAAATTATTATCCGAAGGCAAAATTGTCTCGAATTCGAAACACAAAGGTCTGGCAGGCTCATTCTTAGTCTGAAGGTTCCGGACAAACATCAAATCTCTATCAGCCAGAAAAGAGCGAGGGAATTTAAAGCATGGCTCACTCCTCCTCCTGGATAACGCGTTCCCTGACTTCACCGCCTATATCCCTGACTTCGCAAATTCCCCCTTCCTGGTTTCCATTTTCTATAGATAGCTGATGAATCTTTGCAGTGAAAATCAAATCAGCTCACAGATGAAAAAAACGCTATTGCTATTACTTCTACATTTCTTTTGGACCTGCTCTCTGATCGCCCAGCAGGAATTCAGAAGCAAATCCGCTTTCCATATTGCTTATATGGGAGAAATGGTTACACACCCTGGGCTCAGTATCGGATATGAGAAATATCTTAATGAAAGTGAAAAATTCCAGATTTTTTTGAGACCCGTCATGGGCTTTTATCATCATTACAGAAACAATACCACGTTTCACCTTAATCTGGAATCCGGATTTCGAAGGACGTTCAAGTCAGGCTTCTTTTTGGAGCAAAGTATGGGCATCGGATATTTTCACCGCTTTGTAGACGGTGACGGAAATTATTATATCGATGAAAATGGCAATGTGGCTTCCGGTGGTAACGTGGGTATCCCCTTTGTTCCTTTTCTGGCCAATGCAGGAATAGGGTATCATATTCACACTTCCAAAATCAACATCAGCCCTTTCCTAAGGCCTAATACGTATTGGAAACTACCTCTAAATAGTACGCCGAATATGCAATTTGCTCTACTGGCAGGGATAATATTCAGATTAAAATAGTTGAACAATGAAATACATAATATATCTGAGCTTGATATTCGCTACCCTCACTTCATGTCAAAAAGATGAATACTGGAAAGATGGTGATTATTTATACCTCACGCACAAAAATGCCACTATGCCGGTTTGGGTCAGGGGCAATATTAAGTCCGGAATTTTCCTGTTTACGATCCACGGAGGCCCAACCACAGCTTCGGGACATGAATTCACTTTATCAGCTGGTTTTGCAGAGCTGGAAAAAGATTATGCCGTGGTATACTGGGATCAGAGAGAATCTGGAATTGCACAGGGAAGGCCCCAAAAAGAGGTGCACACCGTAGAACAATACACTGAAGATGCCGAAAAAGTATTTGAATTGATCAAAGAAAGATATTTTATAAGATCGATTTTCTTGTTGGGGCACAGCTGGGGTGGCGCCATAGGCCATACTCTATTATTGGACCGGGGCTTTCAGAACAAGGTCGATGGATGGATACTTTTGGACGGTATGTCCAATGATCCCCGTGAAATTTCGGAAATGAAAAGATGGACTTTGGAAAAAGCAGAAGCCAGAATTGCAGAAAATAAAAACGTGGAGTTCTGGCAATTTTGCAAACAATGGTACCAGGAAAATCCCCATTTCTCGAGTATAGCGGTTCCCCCTTATCATTTTGCGGTCGCGGCCGGAGGCGATATATACAGCAGGCAGGCGTACGAGGACTCGGCTGCCATTGATTATCCCAGGCTTATTTTTTCTTCCCCGTTTTCTACGGATTACCTCTTTTCACTGCGCAAGGGGACCGAAGTAGATTTTACCGGCTGGTCTGTGGCAGACAGATTGCATGAGATCACTCTACCGACTATGATCGCATGGGGTGAACACGACGGAATCATTCCGGTCACCTTGGCCTATGAATGCTACGATCTTTACGGGACACCCGAAAAAGACTTGCGGCTTGAAATATTCAATCGGTCAGCGCATAGCCCCCATTTTGACGAGCCCCTTACGTTTTCCATCAAACTTCGGGAATTCATCGAACAATACAAGGAAGAGTAAGCGTGTATATCATGATCAAACCACAGGTCATATTTGAGCATAATTTTTCGACCTAATGGTCCATCTTATAGTCCCACCAAACCTTCGGGCAAAACCATATATAACACCTGATTTTCCTCATCGATCCTGTCGATCAGTGGTTCTGCCAGGGGTATTAAAATGGATTCAGAACGACCGGTCTGACTGACAATCGCCATCCAGCCTCCGGGATATTCTTCTATTGCATCGATGGAACCCACAGCGGTGTCAGTTTCCACATCCCATATCCGGAATCCACCGAGAACATTCCAGAATATATGATCGCCTTCTACATCCATTGCC
The DNA here is from genome assembly GCA_937876435.1 of uncultured Bacteroidota bacterium. Lineage (GTDB taxonomy): Bacteria > Bacteroidota > Bacteroidia > Chitinophagales > Saprospiraceae > Membranihabitans. Next base: position 39,116 of record CALEIL010000531.1, on the reverse strand, counting down.
TCCGGTAAATCCCTTTTTCTGAGGAATACATCCTGATCGGTCAGGCTTCTGGCTTGCTCTCGCGATTCAAATCGTTCGAAGCTGACCAGGGATTGGGCGGGATCCCAGGTGGATATAAACCGAGGTACATACATACCGCGATCGATCAGGTATAGGAACCGGATCTGTTGATTCAACTGTTCGAAAATTTGGTCTTCAATACTGAGTCTCAGATTTCCCTCATATCCGTGCAGCCCCCCAAGGTAGCCGACTTTTACAAAATCTTTCGGGGTTAACAGATCATTCAAAGGACACTAATTTTTTGCGGTAAATGTATCCCCTTTCGGCATTCTCGAAGATCGTGGTCGAATCACAAAAGGATTGAAAATCGACCACATTGGAGGAGGCGCACACAGAGGTGAGATTATATTCTTCCTTTTCGATCAGTCCTTTGCCAGGGGCATAAAATTCATTGGCCAGAAAATAGAATAATTGTTTTTCGGGTAATATGATTTCATTCCCGTTTTCAACCTCAATGGAGAGAGTATCCCTTTGATTGATCTGAAGAACATCCGAATAGGCATTCTGAAGGACTTCGTACTCCTCCCATTTTTTCAGGAACAGGTAATTCCAATTCTCGTACGGACTGAGAACTTCTCCTCTCACAAAAACCTGGGTCTGAGCTGGATTAAAATAAGCTGTCCCGTCCCATTCATCAAACAACTTCAACGGACTCGCCAGAGGGATGAAGGTCAGATTGCCTTCCATTCTCAATAATTGCCCTGCTGTTTTGAGTTCATACGCGTAATCTTCCAATTCAAATTCTCCTTCTAAAGTGTTGCTCCGGAACAGACCTATCCGAAGCCAGTCCGTTTCATTGATCCGCGTAGATTCCAGAACCCGCTCCTGCAGAAAGTATTGCTGGGTATCTATCACAATGCGTTGCAGACTACCATCGTAATCATACGTAATCGAATCGATGCGGTAAGTGCGTACATCTCCGGTCTCCAAAGGATAATAATTATCCAGAAGTCCTGCCTCCGGCACCAAATCAGCGTCTTCGGTGCAGGAGACTATCCCGATGGACAATAGTAAAAGAGGTAAAAATCTGGCGTAGAATAACTTCATCGAGGTATTTCTATATAACTTACATCTGTCAGCTTCCAAGAAGGATGACTCCTCCCCCCACTACATCATCTCCTTCATAAAATACGGCTGATTGTCCTGGGGCCACTCCCTGAACGTTGGTCATAAACTCTACGCTCAGCTCCCCTTCGTCAGCAGAATTGATAACGCTCAACGATCCTTTATCATTGTAACGAATCATCGTATACAACTCCTCTCCCACCGGAAATGCATCATATTTCATTGGATTGATCCGGCCCACTTTCATACCATTGCGGATCAGGTCTTCCCGGTCGCCCAATACGACGACGTTTTCATCCGGTCTGATATCGGTCACATATTTGGGTTTTCCAAACGCGGTACCCAGACCTTTTCGCTGACCGATAGTAAAAAAGGGATACCCGTCGTGTTGACCTATAACGTTGCCACGGACATCGAGAAATGCTCCACCGGCCACTCGTTCCTCCAGTCCTTCAATTCTGTTTTTAAGAAAATTCCTGTAATTATTATCAGGAACAAAACAGATTTCGTAGGAATCACCCTTTTTGGCCAGATCGGTATACCCCCAATCGTGGGCCATTTGCCTGACCGCAGGCTTTTGGAGCTCGGCCAGTGGAAATTTTGTACGCGCCATGCATTCCTGGCTCAGACCCCAGAGGACATAAGACTGATCCTTGTTCCGATCAGCGGCTCTGGATATAAAATGCCGCCCCCCCTGTTGATTCAATCTGGCGTAATGCCCGGTAGCGATGAATTCGCAATCCATCGCATCTGCGCGTCGCAACAGGGCGTTCCATTTGATGTGCGTATTACACAATATACACGGATTGGGTGTCCGCCCTGACATATATTCGCTGACAAAATCATCGATGACATAATCGCCGAACTCATCTCGGATATCGATGATAAAGTGATGAAAATCCCTGTCCACCGCTACTTGCCTGGCATCGTTGATGCTGTCCAGACTACAACAGCCCGTTTCTTTTTTATTTCCGCCGGAATTAGCGTAATCCCAGGTTTTCATAGTGATCCCGATCACCTCATACCCTTCTTCCTGCAGCATAATCGCGCTGACAGTAGAATCAATGCCGCCACTCATGGCTACCAGGACTTTTCCGTGTTTGCTCATCCTTTACTCCGGTTACAATTTAAATGAAAGCACAAAATTATTCAAAAATTTCGGGGAAACCACCATACATTCCCCTATCTTTAAACGTTTCCCTACAAACGCTATAGGATGAAAAGAGTTTTACTAACTGCATTTTTTGCGCTGATTTTATGCCTGGGATATAGCCAATCTGCTTTAAAAAACCCAAACACCCCACCGGATAAACTGGATTGGATGGTTCGACTGGGGCTCAACGCCCTTGATCAGGCAACCACGTCTTCTGACTTTGTAGCGTCCAAAAGTGCTTTGGGATTTCAGGCAGGAATGGATGTGATATGGAACCCGGGATGGAAATTTAAAGGGGGGGTCCAATATCAGTATCACGAGATTTTTGAGATCAATGAAAACTCCAACATTATTACCGCGAAGGAAACCAGCGACCGAAACTTTCAGCGACTCAAAATGACCGTGGGTACCCTGTACGATGTCATCGAGATTGACTATCTGACCATTGGGGTGGGAGCAGATGGAGCGTACAATTTTGATTTGTCCTCCAAAAAAATCATCCAGACGGGGTTCAACAATACCTTTGATCTGGATTACTTTTCCGCGTTGATCCACTTTTATGTAAATATCAAAAAGCTACAAATTGATTTTGGTCTGGAAGGGAATCTGTTCGATTTGACCGCTTCTCAACTGGATCCTTTAAAAAGCAGGACTTATACGCTTACAGTGGGATATATCTTTTGAAATACCCTCTGGTACAGTTTATATATCAACCAGCCAATGACACCCCCTACGATAAATCCGGATAAAACATCCAGGGGATAGTGGACGCCTACATAAATTTGTGCAAATCCAATCACAAATGCCCAGGCAATCAACCACCATCTGTGCCTACCCCAGGAAGTGAATAACTGGAACCAAAAAACAGCCAGCGCCATATGACTGGTGGCGTGAGAACTGGTAAAACTATAACCGGATCCACAACCTACCCGGAGATCGATTTGTTCCAGAGTATGGCAGGGTCGTGGGCGCTCCACGGATTCCTTGATCATTTTGGAGCTGGTGAAATCCGAGCAAGTGACCACCAGGACTGAAAACAATACCGGTACCCACGCATTCCGCTTCCAAAGATATATCATCCACCCAATCAAACCCAGGTACAGGGGTACCCAGGTCAGCTTGTTTCGAAAGATCACCAACACATTTTCCAGGACCCCCAGGTCCATTCCATTGATGATTTTAAAGACCTCTAAATCGACATTAAGTAAAGATTCCATTATATTTGACAAAAGTAAATAAAAAACCAACGGGATGACCTTAATCAAATCAATTTCAGGATTTAGAGGAACCATCGGAGGACAAGCAGGTGAAAACCTGACCCCCGTGGATATCGTCGAAAGTTCAGCAGCCTACGGGGAATGGCTCAAAGGCTCCTCTCCACAACCTACAGTCATCATCGGCAGGGACGGAAGATCAACCGGACCGGTACTTACCGATCTGGTCAGGGCTACTCTGGTCTCCCAGGGTATTAATGTGATCGATATCGGACTGACGACCACCCCGACGCTTGAAATGTATATTCCCTACAAAGATGCCGACGGTGGCATCATATTCTCGGCCAGCCACAATCCCATGGAATGGAATGCCCTGAAATTGTTCAATTCAAAAGGAGAATTCATTTCGGCCGAGGATGGACAGGAAATTATCCGCATAAGCGATAAACGTGCTTTTTTCTTCTCAAAATATCAATCCATCGGAAGCAGTGAAACAGCAGATGATGCCCTCGATTACCACATCGAACGCGTCCTCGAACATCCATGGGTACTCGTTGATGAAATCAGAAAGAAAAGATTTCGAATCGTGGTGGATTGCGTAAATAGCACCGGAAGCCTGTCCATCATTCCACTATTGGAACGATTGAAGTGTGAAGTGATTCCCATTTTCGATCAAATAGAAGGTGAATTTGAACACGATCCCGAACCTCTTGAAAAAAATCTTGAAGTACTCCTGAAAAAGGTTCGCGAAGAATCAGCAGACCTGGGCATAGCGGTGGATCCGGATGTAGATCGTATAGCGTTTGTGACCGAGGCTGGAGAGATGTTCGGGGAAGAATATACCATCGTAGCTATTGCGGATTATCTTTTTGACAACAAGTTGATAGACAGATCTATATCCAATCTTTCCTCTACGAGAGCATTAAATGATATTTGTCAGAAATACGCAGGCAAATACGCTGCCAGTGCCGTGGGAGAGGTCAACGTGGTGAAGAAGATGAAAGAAACGGAAACCGCTTTTGGCGGAGAGGGCAATGGAGGTGTTATCGTTGGAGATTTGCATTTCGGCAGGGATGCGCTGATTGGAGCAGCCTTATTTCTTTCCGGTCTGGCTCATTTTGACCTGAGCGCCTCGGAGTGGAAAGAAAAATTACCCGCCTATTCAATGTCCAAATTGAAGGTAGCCCTCACTCCCAAAATGGATGCTGACCATATTTTATCGATTCTGGAAAACAAATACGCCGATGAAAATGTAGACCTGCAAGATGGTTTGAAAATAGATTTTCCTGATCGGTGGGTCCATATCAGAAAGTCCAATACCGAGCCGATCGTGAGAATTTATACCGAAGCACCGACTTTGGAGATTGCCCGTGAACTGGCCCGTTCATTTAAATCCCAGATTCAGGAACTTTACTAAACCTTATATACAACGAAAGGCATGAGATCAATTTATCTTGATAATGCAGCTTCAGCCCCCATACTGGATGAAGTCATCGATGTGATGGCCCATTCACTGAAAAGTCTTAACGGGAATCCCTCCAGTACTCACAAATATGGACGGACGGCCAGGGCCGCTATCGAACAATCGAGAAAAACCATTGCCCATTATCTCAAGGCATCGATCGGGGAAGTTTTTTTCACCTCCTGTGGTACGGAAGCCAATAACACAATCCTCAATTGCGCGGTAGACCAGTTGGGAATCGAACGTCTGATTATATCATCCATCGAACATCCAAGCGTCAGAAACACGGCCTGTTTTTTGTCAAAATACAGACACGTTGAATTGATCGAACTTCCTGTTTCACCGTACGGAAAGATCGATCTGGCCGATCTGGCAGAATACCTGAGAGATTCCGAAAAGAAAACTCTGGTGAGCATCATGCACGCCAACAATGAGATTGGCACGATCCAGCCCGTCCGTGAGATCGGGGAATTGTGTCAGCAATCGGGTGCTTTATTTCATACCGATGCCGTCCAGACCATTGGACATTTGCCGTTTGATGTATCATCTACCTACGTATCATTTTTGAGTGCATCGGGCCATAAATTCCACGGACCCAAGGGAGTAGGTTTTATGTATGTGAATAGTGACAATATAATCGAGCCCTTCATCCGGGGAGGTAGTCAGGAAAGAAACGTAAGGGCGGGAACCGAGAATGTAGCCGGAATAGTGGGAATGGCTCATGCCCTGAAATATTGTTATGAGAATCTGGAAGACAAATCCTCCAGGGTGATTGACCTGAGATCGTATCTGATCCAGCGACTGTCTGATGAATTTCCTCAAACAGAATTGGTTTCGTGTTCTTCTACGGAAGATTGTTTATTTACGATCGCCAATTTTCATTTTCCGCATAGTAAGAAAAGCGATCTACTGCTGATGAATCTGGATATATATGGCATATCTGCTTCCGGGGGCAGCGCCTGTAGTTCGGGCGCCGAAAAACCTTCCCACGTCATCGAGGCGTTGAGGCGGTATCACGGTGAGGGGAAATGCGTACGTTTTTCGATGTCCTTTATGAACACCAGGGATGAGATAGATCAGGTGGTGGAGGTTCTGGCAAAATGCGTGAATTAAATGGCTGACAGGTTTGAAAAAATCATTATCCGTCGTTGCAACGAGCTCGCGCTTCGATCACTGGGTCGTACCGGCACCAATCCCAATGTAGGATCCGTAGTAGTGGATGAATCAACCCGACGAATCCTGGGAGAGGGGTGGCATCAAAATTTTGGAGGGCCGCACGCTGAGGTGAATGCCATGGAGAATGCCAAAACCAGACACGATATTTCACACAAAACGATTGCGGTGAGCCTGGAACCGTGCAATCATACCGGAAAAACCCCACCGTGCACCACCGCGATCCTGGATAATAAGCTTTCCGGGGTTTGGGTTGATCAGATCGATCCGGATCCGAGAATGGGCGGCCAGTCATTTGACCTATTGGAAAAATCTGGAGCTCAACTCTCTCCGGCATTTGATTCACCGGAAGGAACGGCAGTATTGCGACCATTCAGGATTGGCAAGCGGACTAAAAGACCCTTTATCCGGCTCAAAATGGCCGTGAGTCAGGATGACTTTATAGGTCAAAAAGGAAAACAAATAAAAATTTCCAACGAGATCTGTGACCGGTGGGTGCACAGAATGCGACATGAGACGCAGGCCATCATGGCCGGCACCTCAACCATTCTCAACGATGACCCCTCGCTGACCAGCCGGTATGGCAACAGACATCATCCCGTACGAATCATTCCGGACCGTCAGGGCATTCTTCCCAATCATCTCAAAGTTTTCGACGAGAACGCTGAGAAAATTGTCTGTACCATTAGCCACCGGACGGATTATCCGGCCCGGATCCTTAAATCTGACCCACGCGACCTTCACGCCACGTTTCACCATTTATACCAAAATTTTGACATAGGTTCTATTTTCATCGAGGGAGGCAGCAGAATATTCGATTCACTGTTTGAGGGGAACTTATGGGATGAATTGATCCTAATCCAAAATACCGAATTATACCTTAATTCAGGGGTAAAGGCCCCTAGATTCCCATGGAAATTTTTACGACAAAAAATAATATTTGGCTCTAACACCATAAATTTCATAATAAATCCGACTATCCGTTAAATTAACATTAAAATCACCCGTGTTTTGAGCCTCCTCTTCTTTGTTGTGTATCTTTAGAAGGTTTTTGTGAAAAGAGTAGAAGAATTTTATGTTACGAATTTTACTAATTGTACTGCTTGGCTCCACGTTTTTCGTCCACTCCTACAGTCAATTCTATGAATCTGACATCAAATGGTATACGATCGATGAAGCTTTGAAGTTACAGAAGGAAAAACCAGGTAAACTTTTGGTGGAGGTTTACACGAAATGGTGTAAGGTTTGTCATAAACTAGACCAACTCTCCCTGAGCCAACAACACATCGCTGAATATATCAACAACAATTACTATCCGGTCAAATTTGACGCCGAATCCAAGGCTCCTATATACTACATGGGCCAAAAATACGAATATAAGAACGAAGGATCTTCCGGATACCATGCTTTTGCCTACAAGATCACGCACGGAAAATTGAACTACCCTTCCCTGGTGTTTATCGATGAAGACCTCCGGGTACTCCAATCGATCAATGGGTTCCAATCTCCATCCAAACTGATTCGTATTCTTACATACTTCGCCGACAATTACAATAAAAAAATACCCTGGAACGAGTTCAACTCCCAATACAACAACCTGATTTATCAATCCGGGGGTAGTAATCAATAATTTTTCCGTTCTCCGATTGAACAATTCCCTTTAATTTGTATTCATTTTTACTAAAACGTAAAACTATGTACCCACCTGATTTAGTAGCTCCAATGGCTAAAGATCTGACAGATTATGGATTTGAATCCTTATCTACGCCCGAAGAAGTAATTGATGCCATTGAGAACATGGACGGCACGTTGTTGCTGGTCGTGAACTCCGTATGCGGCTGCGCTGCAGCCAATGCAAGACCAGGCGCCAAGCTGGCTCTGAAAAATGATAATATACCAGATCGATTAGTCACCGTATTTGCAGGAGTAGACCGGGAGTCCACCGGAAAGGCACGTGAATTTCTACTGCCATATCCTCCTTCTTCCCCATCTATTGCTTTGTTCAAGGATGGCAAACTGGTGAATATGATCGAGCGGCATCAGATCGAGGGCCGGTCAGCATACGCTATTGCTGATGACCTCAAAAATAGCTTTGACGAATTCTGTTCGTAATTCTGTTGAGTTCTAAAACAAACGTAAACAAAGGGGCTGAAGTAAAATCTTCAGCCCTTTTTTTATTTGAAACCCGATGGGCTGATCACCCTAAGATTGGATTTCCGCATTATCGAAAGTGATGAAGAAAACGTCTCTCCCTCCCATCCTACATTCCTCCTGACCTTCCTCGTCGGTGTGGAGGACAATATTCGTTCTGAAGGATAATATTTGCTCAGGAGGTAAACCTATCTCTTCGCCTCCCAGATTCGGTCTGGAGGTGGAGCTTCGGATATGAGGGACTTCATACGGACACCGTGCAAATTGTCCGTTCAGGACTACATGAATCTTATATTTTGATGGTTTTCAACCCACTATTGAGCCATGACAGATCTTTCCTATTGACAAAAAACACAATCCTAAAAAAGCCGGAATCCTCGGTCAAAAAAAATCCCGGTCACTTCACTGATATGAAATGACCGGGATCGATATTCTGGTGGGCAAATATTGCCCGCTATTGGTGATTAATGTATCACAGTAATTTTCTGAGTTCTCATCCCTGCTGCTGAGGAAACATTGAGAAAATAGGTGCCTGCAGGTACCGACTGAACATCCAACTCGATAGTTCCGTTGATAAAATTGGATCGATTTGTCATATTGAGCAATTTACCCGTCACATCGGTCAGGTACACGTTCACTCCCTGAGGCTTATCCAGATTCATGCGCACCCGAATAAAGTCGCTGGTCGGATTGGGGAAGATACTCACTTCCTCGGGGCTCAAAAGGTCTTCGTTCGGAGTCATTTCAATCGTTAGCTCCAGGCCAAGTACAGCAACCTCTCCTTCACCAAATCCCCCGGTATACCATCTCATATCAGCGTAGTCATAGATCATGGTATTGTATTGATCCGATCCCAGGGATGGATAATACGTGATCCTATATCCGAGATTGTGAACTAGTCCCAAAGAGGATCCGGTATATTCGATCGCCGCAATATAACGACCTCCCGGTTCGAGGACGATAGGTTCGTCCGGTGCCTCCAGATTAATAAACTCACTGGCTGAAAAACGTTGATCTGCGGAAGAAGCCTCATCGTCAGCAGCAGTAAAGGTATAAGATCCGATGGCGGCAACGGATTTTCCGGTTTCCGTAGCGTCAGTAACATTCCAGTCTGACAGGTCATCAGCCACATCGTTGTCGATTTTCAGAAGATAGACCACGACCTCTTTCCCTGCCAACGTATTTTGGCCGGTAGGAAACGCTGAAAAGTTGATTTTATCCAACAAGATCCTTTCCTGGAAATTTTCATGGATCTCGTAGTAATTTCCGATGATTACGTCATTGCCAAACACATATCCACGACCGTCACCCCGGTCCGTTTTACGGAATTTTGATTCAGAAACGATGAAAGCATCCGCGCGAATATTATTGGCCAGATTGACTTCAGAGGGTCTTTTGGTATTTCTCAATCGGTACACAAAAGCGTAAGTCCCCTGAGTCAGGTTTTCTGCCGTAAAATAATTGGGAAGAGATATCTCCATCGTGTCATTGGGGGCCATATCCTCGATCAAAACGCTATCGCTGAAATGCTCGCTCTGATCGTTATCATCATTACCACGTATAATTATATACAGATAGGCACTGTCCACGGGCAAATTGCCGAGATTGACCACATCGGCTACAAACCTCAAAGTATCATGTTGGATTTGGGCTTCCGGAGTTTCAAAATTGGAAATCGGATACTTGAAAGCAGAAATTTCTATATCGTCTTTACGTCCCCCATACAGCCGCACATCATCGATGGCCCACAGGTAATAGTCTCCTTTCCACAAAAACTTGACGATGACCTCAGCGTGTCCCGCAGCCAAATCAGAAATATCCAGCGTCAATTCACCCAAATAATTCTGGGTAGCCCTGAAGGTATTGATATCCTCATTGATAGCAATGGTATCAAAAGAAGTACCCCCATCGCTGGAAACCAACACAAAAGTGGCCGTCTCATTACTCTGGTCTTCCTGATCATTGTAATATCCTACAAATCTGTAATAAAGTTGATTGAACGACAGATAGACGCTATCTTCCCCTGAAAAATCCAGAGTAGGGGAAATAAGTTCTGCAATCTGGGGTGCAGGACAATCTCCACCTCCGATATTGTTATCCAAACCATTGTTATCCAGAAAATCAGAATTGAGTATCACAATACCACTATCCGGGGTCCGGCTGTTCATCAGGCCATATTTGGAATACGCACCATCATCGATAACCCCATCTTCCAACCACATCCACTGTGCTAAGTCCGAAGCCTCCCCACCACATTCAATGCTTTGACTGGTCCAATCCTGAAAACCCCCAGTGAAAGTGAAATTGTAAATGGGATCCTGAGCATTCAATGCAGTCACCATTCCCACTGATAAAATTAAAAAGTAAATTTTTCTCATATTTCATATATATTTTAAAGGCCTAAAGCTATAACTTTGCGGTTGAAAACCAACTAATATTCAACCCTTAATTTCTGAATTTAACTGTTCAATACTGACGGGGGTCACGCCGGAATACCGGCAAGCGATATGGCCTGCCATATTAGATATTTTTGCAATATTTTCATCACTTTCACCCGATAAATAACATAAGGTCAGCGCACTGATCACCGTGTCCCCGGCCCCGCAAACATCTGCGATCTCCTGTGGAATGGATGGTACGTACAGTCCATCTTCACCTTTCCTCTTGATAAACAATCCTTTATCGCTGAGCGTGATCAGCGTCACTTCATGGTCGATCAACTTCCTCAGATCCGTGGCAGCCTGATTAAGATCCCCCTTCCTGGTCGAAATGGCGCGTCCCAGTATGTGCGTCGCTTCCTGTTGATTGGGCTTAAATACGGTACAACCCGAGTAGGACGGGATGTGCTGGGTTTTGGGATCGACAAAAACAGGAATGTGGGCAGAACGTGCGATGGAAATGGTTCCCTCGATGATCCGGCTGGTCATCATCCCTTTGTTGTAATCCTGAAGAATGATTCCATCGGGTCGGATGGAGCGGATCGATTCCTGGATTTTTCCAAGGATCTGAGATTCCAATTCCGGAGAAATCATCGATCGGTCTTCGCGGTCTACTCGCAACAAGTGCTGCCCTCTGGCCATCACCCGGGTTTTGAGCGTCGTACTACGGACATCATCCGACACGAGCCATTCTTCAGAGATATGGGCGTCCCGCAGTAACTTTCTGAATACTTCTCCCTCTTCATCGGTTCCGGTGAGTCCGAGCAACGAAACTTTACTCCCCATGGCCAGGATATTGAGGGCTACGTTGGCTGCTCCTCCCGGTCGGTGGTCGGTTCCTTCATAATCCAGAACCGGAACCGGGGCTTCCGGAGAAATCCTGGAGACCTTGCCATAAAGGTATCGGTCCAGCATCACATCGCCGATGATCAGTACGTGGAAATTTCCAAAGTTCTCTAAAACGGATGAAGTCATTATTGGGTTATTAATTTCTCGATAGTAGTCATAATCTTCCGGGTGGCTCCGGCATTCTCCTTGAAATACTCCGTGAGGGAGGCTGCCACTTCATCCCTTCTGACCGGATTTTCAAAATACCTCAAAGCCGCATCCAAATCATCAGATGTCTGGATAACCCTGGCTGTACCCAGGTTCCAAAAATCGACCGCTTCCTGAAACTTTTCGTATCTCGGGCCAAATATCAGTGGCAAGCCGTATACAGCAGGTTCCAGGGTATTGTGGATTCCGGCTCCGAATCCTCCCCCTATGTAAGCGATATTCCCATATCTGTATATTCTCGAAAGTAACCCGATCCGATCGATCACGAGTATATTGCGGTTGGCAGGAATGGTTTTCTCCATCCCGATATCCGATAAAAATACTGCCCTCTCACCTACTTCCTCTCTCAGCGTATTGATGTGTTCTTGTGACACGTCATGAGGAGCCAGGACCCATTTCCAATGTTCAAAATCCGGCATGGATTCCAGGATCAATTTTTCATCCTTCGGCCAAGTGCTTCCCGCTATCACGCTCATTCCGTCGTACGTCCACTCCCGGAGTGCCGGCCAATTAAATTCCTGTTGACTCAATTCGAGCACCCGATCTATTCTGGTGTCTCCGGAAACGGATACTTCATTATACCGATGGGAATTCAACAGTTTCTTAGAATCATAATTTTGCACGAAAATATGAGCTGCTTTCAGTATTATATCCAGCAATCCGCTGAACGCAGGCCGGAACAAATACTGGTCAGGCCGGAACGAAGCAGATACAAAAACGAAAGGTATATCCCGGGATGCCAACACGTCGAGCAAGGTAAACCAAAACTCGTACTTAACAAAAATAACCAGTTCGGGCTGAAGCCTGGAGACAAACTTCCCCATCGCAGCGGGGGTGTCATAGGGTAAATACAGCACTTGATCGACGCGATCATAATTGCGTTTTTTCCCGAAACCGCTGGACGAAAAAAAGGTCAACACCAGTTTTTTATCGGGATACCGCAATCTCAGTTCGTCGATGAGCACTTTACCCTGTTCAAACTCACCCAGTGAAGCGCAATGGATCCAGACACAATGGTTCATTGCCTCAATCTCCTGGCTTTTCAAGCCAATATTCCTGTCCCGGAGCCTGGAATTTAAAAATCCGGTATTCTTTGCAACCAAAGCAACGACTTGCATCATATACCGATAAAGAAAATAAACCATTGTTGGACAGACGACTTGAGTGAATAAAAAATCAAATGTATGTAATAAAAATTATAACCAAAAGTTTTAATACCTACGGCAATTACCAGTGCTAATACGCTATATTTGCGACATGTTGAAAAAGAATTTATTACTGATTTTGTTGTTCCTGGTCGGTGTATTTCTCATTGTAAATTTTGGATTGAGATGGTATACCCACCATGGAGAAAAACTGATCCTGCCTGATTTTACCGGACAGAATTTTGCCATTGCATCCGAGGCGGCTGAAGATCAATCGTTCCAGTTGGTCGTGACGGATTCTGTATTCAGGGTTGATCAGGGCGGTGGAATGATACTCAATCAAAATCCAGAGAAAAATGCGAAAGTTAAACGAGGACGTAAAATTTATGTAACCGTCACCAAATACACTCCGGAGACCGTCAAGATTTCTCAGATTCCGGAACTGTACGGGAAAGACTTTGAGAGAAAGAAAAAAGAACTGGAAAATGCGTTTGATATCCGCAGTGAAATTATAGGTTATGAATTCGACCAGGGAGCACCCGACCAGATCTTGAAGGTCGTGTATCATGATGAGGTCGTTATAAATTCGGAATATCGAAGAAATGAGGTTCAAATCGAAAAAGGATCTACTCTCAAATTTATACTATCAAAAAACATAGGAGGAGCTATCACTATGCCCGATTTGGTCTGTAAAACCTATCACGAAGCAGCTTTTTATGTCGAAAACCTCAATTTATTTATAGGCGGTGTGACCAGAGATGGCCTTCTCGAAGATGAGGAGGGGGCTTTCATTTATGATCAGGATCCCAAAGCAGGCATTAACATTTTGACTGGCGATACGATCCATCTTTTCCTTTCCGCCACAAAACCCTTTAATTGTGAAGATTAAGACTGTTTTTTTATGGTATGCTCTGTCATGCATTGCCCATCATGCCGGAGCCCAAATCATTGAGCACAGCCTCCAGTCCAACCCCCAGTTAATCCAGCAAAAACCGATTCTCAAAGTGAGATCAGAGCAACCTTTAACCCTGCCCTTTGCGGATGATTTTTCAGCGGGCATGGGTTATCCGGATTCCCGGCTGTGGGAAGACAATCAGGCTTATATCAACCACTCCCTTGGTCTCCTACCCCCCAGTATCGGGGTGGCCACTCTTGATGGACTCAATGAAGAGGGTCTGCCTTACGGAGGTGGTCACGGAGGTTCCGATACCCTGACCTCACGTCCTATCGATCTGTCTGCTGAAAACGAAGCTCATCTTAGTTTTTTCATCCAGCCCAAGGGGATCGGATATCTTCCACAGAAACTGGATTCACTGATCGTGGAAGCCAAAACAGCGGCAGGTGATTGGGATTGGATAGAAGGATTTGAAGGGCTCGACAACTCATATATCAACCAGCCAGCCCCGGATTTCCAAAGAGTTTCCATTAGGTTGCCTGAGAAGTATTTGCATGACAGTTTCCAATTTCGATTCCGGAATTACAGTCCCAACAGAGGATTGGAATCCCTGTGGCATCTGGATTATGTCATGGTGACCAGGACGGCCCAGGACCTTTACGTGTCCGATATAGCGTTTACGGCACAACCTGGCTTCCTCGTCAAACGATATTCTGCCTTCCCGCTTTCTCAGATCGTACTGGATCCCGATCGACTCAATGATCAGTTACCTATCCATCTTCGCAACAATTCCCGGGATCGTTTTACGATCGATACCAGCCGGGTCGAAATATACAATACCGAAGACAACCACTCCATTTTCACGGACGAATCTCTGCTGGAAATACCTCCGATCGTCAACGAAAACCAACGAAATATCAATCCAGGTCAAGCCAATTTTACCAACACCTTTAATCTGAATCGTCTGACGGATTACCTGATTAACCTCGATGCCGAGAAGGCCCTTTTGGCGACAGAATATGAGTACGTGATGCGGTCAGAAGACCAGCTCCCTGCCTTCAGGAACAACAATCGCGTATCGACCACCACTCATTTTGATAATTTTCTGGCTTATGACGATGGTTCGGTTGAAGGCTCGATTTCCACGTACAATGGGAATGGTATCAAGACCAGAATTGCGGTGGAATACGAATTGATCGAACGGGATTCGTTACACTCTATCCGGATTTTGTTTCCCTATCTGATTCAGAATTACGAACAAAAATTATTCAACCTACTGATATTTACGGACGAACTCAAGGAAGAACCGGATTTTACCCTGTTCAATCTCAACCCCAAAAGGGGAAATCATTTCCAACCGTTTACAGAGTATCTCATCAAGGATTATATTCCCGAAGGGATCGAGCTGCCAGCAGGAAAGTTTTATATCGGTTGGGAACATCCCAGGGGAAGTTCCACCGATTACATTCCGTTTGGCTTTGACAAGAATTATCCGGATGCCAATCAATTCATTTACTATAATATAGGGGGAGACTGGCTCAATGTATCCACCAGTTCACCTGACCTCAAAGGAGCGATTGCCTTGAGACCGGTGGTGGGACGGAAGGAATTGCTGACTTCCTCAGTGGAATCCGTTGAAGATCTGTCTCATATGATTTTTCCTAATCCGGCAACACAGTCATTGAATTTTGTTTCAGATGAAATTACGTATGGATTTGATTTCCAGATCTATCGTATGACGGGGCAACTATGTAAGTCAGGAAGCATACACTCCGGGCAAAACGCTCTGGATATCAGCATGTTGATACCGGGGAGTTATATTATCCGTTTGATCCGTGAAGACAAAACTATTATAGGAAATATCCGTTTTATTAAACATTAATCATACTCAAGATATCATCACATGGAAGAGATTACGGTACAACAACTGAAAGCCAAAATGGCCAACAATGAAAATTTTCATTTGATTGATGTACGGGAACCATTTGAATATGAAGAAGCCAATATTGGAGGAAAATTGATTCCTTTGGCGCAACTTCCCGAACACCTCGACGAACTGGATGAATGGAAAGATGATGAGATTATCATCATGTGCCGGTCCGGTCAACGAAGTGCGAGCGCTCAGCAATTCCTGATTATGGAAGGATTTGATAATGTCTTCAATCTGGAAGGAGGTATCCTGGCATGGCAGAGAATGGAGAATGGTGATTAGGGGTTGGTGGTTTGTGCATTACTCCGTAAGGTCGAACACCAATCTCAATCTCAAAAATCATTTTTCCACATCATAGATTCCACTGGTTTGGTGGTTCGCTGATTGTATTTGGCTGATGATTTTTGATTGTAATAATTTTCAATTTCTCCTTCGACCACAAAATATATCAGTTGACCGATCGGCATACCTTCGTAGACGCGTACTGGATGCGTACACGATATCTCCAGCGTCCAGGTATTGCAAAACCCCACATCTCCTTTACCGGCCGTGGCATGAATATCGATTCCGAGTCTGCCGACGCTGCTTTTTCCTTCCAGAAATGGGACTGCGTTGTGAGTTTCGGTATACTCTTGTGTTACACCGAGGTAAAGCGTGTTGGGATGAAGTACAAATCCCTCTTCCGGAATATTAAAGTGCTCGATCCTGTTGTGTTTCCGGGCATCCAGGATATGATCTTTGTAGTATGCCAGTTCTTTCCCCAGGTGAACGTCGTAGGAATTAGTACCCAGGTTTTTCCGATCAAATGGTTCGATGACAATTTTTCCGGATTCGAGTGATTCCAATATTTTTTTGTCGCTCAGTATCATAGTGCAAATAAAACGGTTTTTGGCGGTATTCTAAGAAATTTCCGCGCAAAATTATCGCCACACCCGGATGGTCCGGTCTTCACTCCCGGAATACACTTCTTTCCTGGAATGGTCGACCGCCAGGGCATTGACAGAATGAACGTGCGCCTCCAGGACCTCGCCCCACTTGATGGTTTGGACGGGCTGGAGAGTATCCCGGTTCCACCATCGGATCGATTTATCCCGACTCGAAGATATCAGATAGTCCTCAGTGAGAGCCAAATCATAGATCGCATACCAATGAGCATTCAATGTCAATTCAGGGGAATAATTATCCGAAATCTTCCATGTTTTCAACAGCGCATCGCGCCCGCCTGACAGCAGATAGTCATCCAGCCATTGGAGTACAAAAACCGAAGGATCGTGGGCTCCTGTAATCTGTTTTTTCAGGTACAACTCCGGAAAACTCAGGATGTATATATTCCCATCGGAACTTCCTGTGGCCAATAGGGAGCCATCGGGGTGCAGCGCCTGAGCCCGGACTGATTTGTTGGTGAGAGCAAAATCGTTCATTTTTTCAAAAGTCGACTTGTTCCATCGTATTATATGGCCATCCCCCCCAAAAGTATAAAAAGAATCCCCGGTAGCCAGGATCGAAAAAATCCCGTGCTTGTGGGCTCTTTCTTCATGAAGTATGGACATATTCCCCCGGTCCAGCACATAAAAATTCCCCAGAAAGGAACCCAGCAGAAAGAATTCCGGTGTCACAGCGAGTGAAAACACCTTGTCGGGAACTTTGGCTATCAATACCCCGTTCTCAGAATGATCCACGTCCCATTCAACGAGCCATCCGTCGCCCCCTGTAGAATATAATTTTCGGTTCTTCTGGTCAAAATGAAGCTTGTATATAGCTCCTTCGTGTCCTTGTAGTATCTTTACGTGTTGTATCAAAATCAGAATTTTTTACCTTAACAAATGAATTCCATTGCCGGTTGTCAAAATTAAACAGATAAATGAGGATACCAAGATCTTGATCTGGTATATTCGGGAAGATAGTCAATTCTTTGAATCCCATTTACGGGAATTGTACGGGCAACCCTATCCCTGGCTTGCGATGGCCGATAAAAGAAAAAGAGAATTTCTGGCTACCCGGTATCTTATACAACTCGGGTTGCCACCAGGACAGAGCGTAGCGCATCTGACGAAGAATGAAAATGGCAGTCCCCGGTTGTCGGAAACCCCGTATTGCTTTGGGATTTCGCACACCAGTGAATACGTATCCTGTGTCATCAGTACTCATCAGGCCGGATGTGATATCGAACGTTTCCAGGAGAGGATCCTTCGATTATCAGACAGATTTATGACTCCGTCTGACCAGATTTGGGCCAATGATGATCACCGGTT
Organism: uncultured Bacteroidota bacterium; assembly: GCA_937876435.1. Taxonomy (GTDB): domain Bacteria; phylum Bacteroidota; class Bacteroidia; order Chitinophagales; family Saprospiraceae; genus Membranihabitans. The sequence continues at coordinate 21,122 of CALEIL010000531.1, read as the reverse complement.
GGCCAAGACCCACCTGATCTGGGGAATCAAGGAAAGCGCTTTTAAAACCTGGGGCAGGAAGCGGATCGACTGGAAACGGCACATCAGGATCGATCCGATTGAGTGGGATCCCGATAAAGGTCATTTTACCGGAACCATTGGCAATGACAGTGGTATGCTCCACTTCTACGGTGAATACGAATACTTTCCACAATTTCTCTTCGTTTGGTCAATAGAGACGAAAAGCCAATGAAATCCAATTTTTATTTGTGTACGGTCATTATTGGAGCCTTCTTAACTCTGGCTTCCTGCCATGACCAGCCTGACGCAGAAGTCATAGAAGTGACAGGCCAGGATGTTCCTGAGGATTTTGCCGATTTTTACGTTCTGTTTCACACCGATTCGGCCTACCAAATGAAGCACATTCTCTTCCCGCTGGATGGCCGTCCAGCTGCTGACTCCAACCAATACGATGATCCTTACACCTGGGAAAAATCTACCTGGAAACTGCACAATTTTGATCATTTCGACCCCGGACTGTTCGAAGTCACCCGAAAGGTGACCGATAGTACGCTCCTTACAGAATTTATCATAGACAAGGCTAGTGGGTTTGGGATCAAACGCCGGTTTGCCAAATTTAGCGACGAGTGGTATTTGATTTACTATGATGCCATGAATCCAGGGCAATAGATAGTTGTCAGTGTGTCAGTGGTCAGTGGTCAGATCGGACGAAACCTCCAGGGATGAATATGTCTCTGGTCGTATCCCTAGAGATAAAGTCCGGTAGAATGGGCTGCTATGAAATTAAATTTTCGATTTTTCTTATTATTTGTATTAAAAAGCCTAACTTAGGATTTGAAGGCCGATGATCCTGTAGATCGGGCACCTTTGAATTCGTTCCAAAATTCGAAAAAACAGAGCAATGGGTATCAAGAATTATAAGCAAAAGGAGATCGAAGAAAATCCACCAGTCAAGAAAAAAATAGTCAAAGACTATATGACCTCGAAGCTTATCACCTTCAAACCGGATACCAATGTGCTCGATATAGCCAATACTCTGCTTGAAAAAAGGATCACGGGTGCTCCAGTTCTCGATGACGATGGCAACGTGGTCGGACTGATCGATGACAAAGATTGCTTGCGAATCATCATCGATACGTTGTACCACAACCAACCCATCGTATCTCATACCGCCAAAGAATACATGACCAACGTCATGAAGACGGTAGATATCGATACCGACATCCTGGAAGTGGCCAATATCTTTCTGACTACCCCTTACAAACGGTTGGTCGTCACGGATAAAAAGGGTAAACTGCGAGGAAATATCAGTCGTCGGGATATTCTGAGAGCTATTCACGACATGTCCTGATCACAAATTGGTCATGCCCCAAAATTGAAAATATCTGTTGAATATAATTTTCATGTGGACGGTATCAGTCATCGCCCGGTGACTCCCTTCGAATTCAATTTCTTCGTATTCCAATGCTTTGGCAAGACTGAATCGTGGTGAAACATTTTTGAGACTGGCGTATTCTTTCTGCAGATCGAGATGATTGCGAATCATGGAGGAAGGCTCAAAAATCCGTTGACATTCTTCGTTTAAAATATCCGGATCAAAATCCCCCCAGGAAACAAACCAGGTATCCGCGTCTGCCTGAGCCCAATCTTCAAACTCGTCATAAATTTCCCCGAAGGTCAGGGCGGTGTCTACTTCCCTTTGGGTGATCCCTGTAAGATCAGTGCAAAACCGGGATAAACGGGGATTGATAACCGGCCGGACAAAACTGACATACCGATCCACTTCCTCTCCGAAGTGATCTACACAGACAGCCCCCAACTCTATGATTTCCTGAATTCCATTCCTATGATACCCATCCCAGCACGTAGCTTCTATGTCAAACAAAATAAATTTCATAACTACTCTTCTTCCTGCAGAATATTCTGTAACAGGGAAAGGTCCTTCCTGGTAAAGATGTTTTTGAATTGATACATACTGATCCGGTTATGATAATAGTACAGCAATTCAAGGTCATCGCTGACCAAAAAGCCGTCGTCTGTTATCCTTAGCGGTGTCTTGCTGTGATACAATCCTATTTTTTCGAGACCATCATCCAGTATTGCCGAAGCTGATTCCTCCAGGATTTCTGAGAGCCGAAGAGCCCCATCCTTCTCCATCTCCACCAGCAAAGTTTTGAAATCGTCCATCTTCTTTAAAAAATAATTCCTCGGAATGTAGAAATCCGAGAGGGGCATCCGCAACAATCCATATACATCGATCGAAGGGAAGTAATGCCGGAAAATCTCAAAAGCCAGATACGCGATCATATGGCTTGACAGGATCACGTTATCCCTTTTAAACCGTTCGATGACTTTCTCGGCCAACAATTTGGTATATTCCGATTCCCGCTGGATATCCGCCTTTACCTCCCCTTTGGTCGAGAAATAATCAGAAATATTGATCGGTTTGCCGTATCGATCGATGCTGTTGCCCTGATCATCCACGGAATTACCGATAAAATCCAGGGGTTCGCCGAACGAACAGACGATCTCGGAACCTTTGGAATAAAATTGCCAGAGAAACTTGAAAATCTTGCGCTTGCTTTTGCCCAGGTCCTTGATCGAAGTGTATTTCTGTTTGCCTTCTTCGGTCAGGTGTTGCCGAATCAACGATTTAGCCTCCAATACAAAATGATAATCCAGTATCAAGGGGATGATGTATATATTCTGATTTCTTCCTTCGAGGCAAATGTCTCGTTGTGCCTCGACGATGGTATTGAGCAAACCGAGTTTGAGTTGTTCCTCGCTAGCTCCGGACCTACTCCGGGTTCCTCCCGGAAAAAACAAATTATTGACCTGGTTTTTGATCGATTGGGTGGAAAGTGCCTTAAGCGTTTCCAGGTAGATCGGATTCTTTTTTCTTCGGTCGACGCGGTAAGCACCCAATCGATTCATAAAATAAGCAGCTGGTCCAAAATTGTACAGATTCAATCCTGCCCCGTACGAAAAAGCCGGGATTCCTACTTTGGAATCAAGCACATAGCCAATCAGAATGCTATCGAGGTTACTAAAATGGGTCGGTAATAAAATGATGGTGCCTTTTCTTGCCAGTTCCCGTACTTTCTCCGTGTCGCCGTATACCTTCAGGGCAGTGTGAAGGTGATCCTTCCTGTGCCACACTTTCCAGAACCACTTGAGTAAATTCTCTCCAAGCAATACATTGAACAGGGCGGTTAGAAATTTGCGCGCGAACAAATAAGTTTTGGGAACAAACGAGCCGACGATTTCTTCAGAGTAACGGCGAATGATCCTGTACACAGATTTTCGTTCGAATTCTCTTAATTTTTTTTCAGACCTGTATCGCTTCGCTTTCCCGAGTCTGCTTTTCATACGATTCCAGAACGCCTCCTCGTTGGGGGGATCTACCCTCCAGGGCTTGCGTTTTATCCTGATCCGCTCCTGGTAAATGGTTTTCTCGAGTAAATCTTCAAAATCATTGTCGTATTTATAGGATAGCTTTCGGTACGTATGGTTGACAAGTCTCTCTATAAATGGGGCGCGGTTTATACTGATTTCATAAATGGGCCACTTGTACAGGTCCTCCTCGATATGTTGATATACTTTTTTATTTTCCTTCATCTTCGTTCAAGTCGTCCACCAAATTAAATAAATATTCCAATACCTTCTCAATCCCAGCCCCATTCGCTGAAGAAGTGACAAAATCCGGAGGCAAAAATTCCCATTCTTCCAGCAAAGCTTGCCGAATCCCATCTATGTTTTTTTCCAAAAACTGGGATTTACTTTTATCGCTCTTGGTAAAAATTAGGGCAAACGGAATTTCGTTCTCTCCCAGCCAATTGATGAACTCCCGGTCGATGTTTTGCAGGGGAATATTGGAATCGATCAGTACAAAAACACAGGTCAGGGTGTTCCGCTCCAGAAAATAATTCCGGACCATCTGATCCCAGCCACTGCGTTGTTTGCGGGATTGTCGGGCGTACCCAAACCCCGGCAGATCGACGATATAACATTTCTCTTCTACCTTATAGTAATTGATTGATTGGGTCTTACCGGGCTGTTTGGACACATAAGCCAACTCCTTCCTACCAAACATCCGGTTGATCAATGAGGATTTTCCCACATTGGAACGGCCAATAAAGGCAAACTCCGGACGGTCGGCGATAGGAGCCTGCTCCACCTTGTGATAACTGGCGTGATAATTGATCTGATACTTCATGTCCGTTAATGTTCGTTAATGTAGGAATCTGGTAAATAAGAATCACAAATTTATCAGTTATAGTACTAAATTTTGCATGATTTGAAAAGTATAATTCTTTTGATTGTAAGTCTGTTGGTGTCTGTTTCCGTTCAGGCACAGCTCAATTTTGGCATCAAGATCGGGGCCAGCACTAGCGACATCGGCGTGAATATAATCGATATACCGGGGGGGCAAGCCATGGAAGATCTCAGTATAGCTATTGAAAAAGCCAATTATGGGTTCAATTTTGGTGCGCTGTTTCAGTTAAAAATGGGCTGGTTTCTGATCCAACCGGAGATCGTATTCAATTCGTCCAGCGTTGATTTCAGAGTCAATGACAACCTTGGAAATTATACAGATAAAATATTAACCGACACTTACCAGAACCTTGACATCCCTTTTTTGTTGGGCATTAAAGCCGGGCCGCTGCGAATGCAGGCAGGACCCGTAGGCCATATACCATTGCAGTACGTCTCTGAATTATCATCACTTGATGGATTTTCATCTGATTTTTCACCCATCAACTATGGTTATCAGGCGGGCATTGGGATTGATTTTTTTAATCTGATGGTCGACTTTCGATATGAAGGTAATTTTAGTAATTTTGGCGACTACATTACCTTTGACGGCCAAAGATATGATTTCACAGACAGGCCTACGAGACTTATATTGAGTATTGCTATAGCCATCAAATAAAAAAGGATTTAATTTATCTTCTTTATGGATACATTTTACTTCGATTTTTCCACGATCGGAAAATTTAGTTATAACGATATGGCCTATGCCATGGGTAACCATGACCTCGAAGATTTTTACCAGTTTACTCCCCATCATGAAACGCTGAATCAGGTAGCTGAAGAACGCATGAAGTTTCCGGTTGACCGGAAATTGCTGGTCAATGTCATCAAACGCCAGTATCAAAAATTCTGTCAGGACGACGCTGTATTTGAGAGGATTTCTCAATTGGAAAATCCCGAAACCTTTACCATCATCACCGCCCACCAGCCTACACTGCTGACTGGTCCGCTGTATTTCATATACAAAGCACTCTCAGCTATCAAAGTGGCTGAAAATTACAACGAATCGCAGGACCGTTTCCGTGCTCAGGCTATATTTGTAATCGGTGGAGAAGATCACGACTTTGATGAGATGAATCATCTCAATTTGTTTGGTAAAAAAATAGTGTGGGAGGATCATCAGGGAGGGTCAGTGGGCCGTTATCAGACAGATTCCCTGAGGCCAGTTCTCGAAGAAGTATACGGAATACTAGGACAAAGTAGTCATGCGCAGATCCTGATCAATAAACTCAAAAAGGCTTTTGACAATCCCCCATCTTACGGCCAGGCTATGCAACATTTTGTTCACGAATTGCTCGGTCAACTGGGGATCCTGGTCGTCAATATGGATGAAATGGAATTCAAGAAGAAAATGATCCCATTCTTCATCGACGATCTCGTAGAGCACACTTCCCATCGAGTAGTCCAACAAATTCAGGAATCATTTTCGGCAGCCGGGTTTGACCAACAAGCCTTCGTTCGCCCTATCAATTTGTTTTATCTGACCCGGCATGACCGAGACAGGATCGAAAAGGGAGAAGACGGTCATTACTATACCGTCAATGGCGGTGAGAAATGGACGCAGGAAGAAATGATCAATGAAGTCAATGAACACCCGGACAGATTTAGCCCCAATGTGATATTACGGCCCGTGTATCAGGAGATCATTTTTCCCAATCTGGCCTACGTGGGCGGAGGTGGAGAAATTTCATACTGGCTGGAACGAAAAAACCAATTCCGGCATCTCAACGTATTTTATCCCATGCTGATCAGACGCGATTCGTTTCAACTGATCTCAGCGAAGGACTTTGACACGATTCACGAATGGGGTTTTACGTTGGAAGATCTGATGTTGCCTGAAAATCAATTGGTCGAAAAGTATCTGACATTGCACGGCAGGGAGGAGATCGATCTCAGCAGGGAAATCGATGAACTTACTCCACTGGAAGAAGCCATCCAGGCCAAAGTAGATACCATTGACCCTTCGCTGGTGGCGCGGATCGGTGCACAATTTGCCAAGTTCAAAAATGACCTTCAGGCAGTAGAAAAGAGACTCAAGAAATCGGAGAAACAATCGCACGACAGCAATATCAACAAAATTAAAAAGATCCAATCCAAGTTATTTCCCGGCAACGGACTCCAGGAGCGTTCCGATAATTTCATGTCGTGGTATATTCTGCATGGAGAGGGTTTTTTCAGGGTATTGCTTGATTCCGCTGATCCCTTTGATGCCAGAATGAAAACGATCCTTATTTAGAGGATTCCTTTTCGGGTTTCCTGGATTTCTTCACCTCGGGAGCTTTTGCTGAAGAAGGGATTTCTTTCCCGTTTTTAGAGGACGAGCTTTCTTTTTTGTCAGGATTTTCTGTTTCCCTTGGCTCTTCAGACTCTTCTATCTCAGGGGTTTTTACCAGATCAAAAAATCCGAGCACCGCGCGGACCTTTGACTTCAGTTCTTTCCGATGGACTATGAAATCCAAAAATCCTTCATCCAACAGGAATTCAGCCGATTGAAAACCTTCAGGAAGGTCCTGTTTGATCGTCTCCTTGATCACCCGTGGACCCGCAAATCCAATCAATGCTCTTGGTTCAGCGATATTGAAATCACCCAACATCGAGAAACTCGCGGTGACCCCTCCCGTGGTAGGATCTGTCATCAGGGAGATATATGGCAAACGGGCGTCGGCCAAAAGACCCAGTTTTACGGATGTTTTGGCCATCTGCATAAGCGAGAAGGCCGATTCCATCATCCGGGCACCCCCGGATTTGGATATGATCATCAACGGCAATTGGTGCCGGATGCAATAATCCACCGCCAGGCTGATCTTTTCTCCCACGACGCTCCCCATCGAGCCACCGATAAAGGCGAAGTCCATCGCGGCGATCACCATCGGCAGATTTTCATCCACCTCCCCCACCGCCACTGAAATAGCGTCTTTGAGTCCGGTCTTCTCCTGCGCATCAGCCAACCGGTCCGTATATTTTTTGAGATCCTGAAACTCCAGGATATCTCTGGATTCCAGTCCCTCAAATAATAATTGATACCGGGATTCATCAAACAATATATGAAAATAATCCCTGCTTCCGATTCGATTGTGATGATCACAATGAGGACACACAAAAAGATTTTCTTTCAGGTCCTTTTGAAGTGTGGTTTCCTTGCATTCAGGACATTTGGTCCATATACCATCAGGCACTTCTTTTTTGTCCCTGGTAGTCGTTTGAATGCCTTCTTTCAACCGTTTAAACCAACCCATAACATACAATATTTTTCGGATTTGCAGTCTCTTGAACCCACAATATATACATTTTAGATCGAATCATACTTAAAAGATTTGGCTGTATCGATAAAATGCCGCACTCCTTCCAGAGGAGTATCCGGGTATACACCATGGCCGAGATTCAATATATGTCCACCATCAAAGGCGGTCATCACTTTCAGGGTTTCTTCCCGGATCGTTTTTTCATCCCCGTAGAGGACGCACGGATCCAAATTCCCCTGGATCACCTTCCTCCCCCTGACTTGTGTATTTATTTCATCTGCTGTCAACATCCAGTCGAATCCAAGCGCAGTACAAGGCAGGTCGATCAGTTCTTCCAACGAAGAATATGCCCCTTTGGAAAATACGATGCTCCGGGAACCAGCCGGAAGACTTTCCAGGATTTTGCGGATGTACCGGATTCCGTACTCCCCGTACAACTCATGGCCCAGTACGCCCGCCCAACTGTCAAAAATCTGAACGACATCGACTCCAGCCTCTATCTGCCTGGCGAGGTAAACAGCCGATGTTTCTGCTATTTTCTCCAGTAACCGATGGGATTCCTCTGGATGCTGATATAAAAACCGCCGGGCTTTGGAAAAGGTTTTGGACCCCTGCCCCTCCAGCATATAACAAAATATGGTCCAGGGCGCTCCGCAAAAGCCAATTAGTGGTACACGGTTTTGCAGCCTTTTCCTGATCTCCAGGATGGTTTCGTAGACATATCCGATCTTTCCAGCAGCCTCACCCCCGAAATTCAATCGGTGTATATCTGCCTCCGTCTCTATTATGACCGGAAATACGGGTCCCGTGTCCTTGACCATTCTGTATTCCAGACCCATCGCTTCGGGAATAACCAGGATATCAGAAAAAAGGATGGCGGCATCTACCCCCAGTTCATCCACTGGCTGGATGGTCACCTCCGCCGCTTTATCGGGATTTTTAACGAGATCTATAAAACTTCCCATGCCGGCTCTTACCGCCCGGTACTGAGGTAGGATACGTCCCGCCTGCCTCATCAGCCATACTGGCGGTCGGTCTGTCTGCTGACCATCCAATACATCCAATAGTAATCGATTCATCTGTCCGTAAATTTTAATATTTTTGCAAATGTATCACTTAAATAACTAATCACACTTATGAACATCGGGATAATCGGATATGGCAGAATGGGCCGGACTATTGAAGGGATTTGCAAAGAACGGGGTCATGCCATAGGTGCTGTGATCGATTTAGAGAACCATGATGACATACATCGCATGCGGGATAAAAATATCGATGTGGCGATCGAATTCACTCAACCGCAATCTGCCTACGACAATATTGCTGCATTACTGCGTCAGGGCATTCCGGTCGTTTCCGGTACGACGGGATGGATCGACCAGATGGCCCAGATCCAGGATCAGGTCATCGCTCATGAAACCGGATTCTTTTATGCCCCCAATTACAGCATTGGTGTCAATCTATTTTTTGAGATCAGTGAATATGCCGCAGAACTTATGAACCGATTTCCGGAATTTGATGTTCATGTGGAAGAAATTCACCATATTCACAAACTGGATTCACCCAGTGGCACGGCGATCCATCTGGCCAACAATATCATTGGGAAATCGGACCGTAAAACCTCCTGGGTCAATGCCCAAAGTGACCAGGAACAGGAACTGCAAATCCTTTCGGATCGACAACCCGATGTGCCGGGAATCCACTCTGCGGTGTTTACAGGACCACATGACATCATAGATTTGAAACATACGGCATCGAGTAGGATGGGGTTTGCCACAGGGGCTGTATTAGCAGCAGAATTTTTAAACGGTAAAAAAGGAATTTACAATATGAAAGACTTGTTGAAGTCTTTTGACAAACTTTAGAACGAGATGTTATGGCAGGTCACAATAAATGGTCAAAAATAAAAAGGAAAAAAGGTGCTCAGGATGCCCGGAGGTCGAAAATTTATTCCAGACTCATCAAGGAGATTACGGTGGCGGTCAAAGAAGGAAACAGCGGCGATGAGGAATTTAATCCGCGACTGCGTGTGGCCATTACCAACGCCAAAGGGGTCAATATGCCCAAAGACAATATCGAGCGGGCTATCAAAAAAGCCCTCGAAAAAGATAGCGGTGCCATATTTCAACCCACCTATGAAGGCTATGGGTATGGTGGGGTGGCTATTTTTGTAGAAACTGCTACGGACAATCTCAATAGAACCGTGAGCAGCATCCGGTCTATTTTCAATAAATACAACGGAAGTCTCGCGACTACTGGTTCGGTGGATTTTTTATTTGAAAGGAAAGGCGTATTTGTCCTGGAGATTGGCAAAACCAAAAAGGAAGAAATTGAACTGGATCTGATCGATGGTGGGGCGGAGGAACTGGATTACGACCCTGATACCAATGAACTTGAAATCGTGGTGGCATTTGAAGATTTTGGAAATATGCAGGATACCCTCGAACAACTCGATCTGGAACCCAGAAGCGCCAACCTGGAACGCATTCCCACTGTTTATACGAAATTGGAATTGGATGATGCCCGAAAGGTTCTCAAATTGATCGAAAACCTGGAGGAAGATGAGGACGTTCAGCAGGTGTTTCACAATCTGGAAATGACGGAAGAACTCGAGGCTGCGTGGGAAGAATGATGGGTAAGGTAGATCTAAACCACGATACCAATGGGGCTCTCTCATGATCAGGCACTATTTTGAGGTAATGCGATACCGGATGCACGCCAATATTAGAAGATACATTTATAACGATACACCAATATGATATCACAAAAAACGATCGGGGAGATTTTTGACCGGATGGAGGTTCGTGATATTATACAGGATTTTGTGAGCCTTCGAAAAAGAGGGGTGAATTATATCGGGCTTTGTCCATTTCACAACGAAAAAACTCCCTCGTTCACGATTTCTCCTTCCAAGAATATTTACAAATGTTTTGGTTGCGGACGGGGAGGAAACGGCATCGATTTTTTGATGGAGCATGAGGCATATTCGTATCCGGAAGCGCTCCGTTACGTGGCTAAATTGTACAACATCGAAATCGAAGAAACGTATCAGTCACCGGAAGCGGTGCAGGAATCCCAACGAAATGATGCGCTCCAGATCGTCAATGATTTCGCAGAAAAGTATTTTGAAAACAATCTATGGAATACGGATGCCGGGAAAAGCATCGCTCTGGGATATCTCAAAGAACGGGGTTTTATCGAAAAAACCATCAGGGCCTACCGGTTGGGCTATTCACCCAGAGATCGGAGCCACTTTACTACAGAAGCGCTTCAGAAAAGTTATAAAAAAGAATACCTACAGGAACTGGGATTGACCACGCGCAACGATCAGGATTTTTTCTCAGACAGGGTCATCTTTCCGATTCACAGTATAAGCGGCAAGCCAATAGCCTTCGCCGGCAGGGTCTTGCAATCTCAATCCAAATCTCCCAAATATCTCAATTCGCCGGAAAGTGAGATTTATCAAAAAAGGAAAGTATTATTTGGTCTGGACCTTGCCCGGAAGGACATCCGCGCAGAAAACGTCTGTTACCTGGTAGAAGGATATACCGATGTCATGATGTTGCATCAGAATGGGATTGAAAACGTGGTGGCTACCAGTGGAACAGCGCTCACTACCGAGCAGATCCAGCTGATCAAACGATATACCGACACGATCCATTTGATATTTGACGGAGATACAGCTGGTATCAATGCTACCCAGAAAGCGATCGATCTGATCCTGGGGGAGGCAATGAACGTCATGATCCTTCCTTTGCCGGAAGGCCAGGATCCCGACGGATTTGTCAGGGATCAGGGAAGCGGTGGTTTTCGAAAATATGCGGAAGATCACACCATGGATTTTCTGGAATTTAAATTGAAATTGTTCTCTCATCAAGATATCTCCAGTCCGGTAGCCCAGACCGAGATGATCCGGAATATCCTGGATTCGGTTTCTGTGATCGAGGATGGAATCAAAAGACACCTTTACGTCCGGGAACTATCCCGGGCTATGAAAGTCCCGGAACAGACATTGGTCGAAGAATTGAATAGTCGCCTGGAACAACGTCTGACTGAAAGTAAAAAAGACCGCTTGCGGGAAGTTCAGCGAATCAACCGCGAAAAACAGAAATCACAGGAAACAAGGCCAGGCAAAGCACCAGTACCGCAGGAGGATACCATTCATGAAAAAGACATCATCCGGACCCTTCTACAGCACGGCCATAAACTTCTTGAAGATGAGGTCACCGTGGCTGAATTTGTGATCGAAAATATTGAGGATGTGATTGAATACTTCAAAAACCAGGAATATAAAAACATTCTCAATCATTACCTGGAAGCTTATAATAATAACCAGTCCATCGATTTCGAATATTTCAATCGATCTCCTGATTCTCAGCTCCGTAAGACCGCTATAGACGTACATACCGGCAAATACGATGGCGAATACAGCGAAAACTGGATCGATATGTGGGATATGGATCTGCAGACCCAACCCATTCCCGACAAAAATCATCAAAAGGACGTTCGTCAGGCTCTGATGCGATTCAAACTTCGCAAGGCCATCGACCTGTGTGTCTCCAATCGCCAGAAAATCCAGGATCTGCAAAACCAGGGACGGATGGAGGAAGCCTTCAAGCATCTGGTTGTACAGCAAAAACTCCTGAAAATGCGCGACACAATCGCTGGTGAATTTAAGACCATCGTAGTGAAGGGTACCAGTCACGGAATCGAATAATTACAGAATAAGATAAAGATGTGCCCGTCAGGCAGGAAACCGGGAGGAGTTCCACTCGATCGGTGTAAGGTCTATCCGGATCTCAGGGATAGCGGTACAACAATGCTGTGTCCAAAGTATGCCCACCTAATCGCGACTTCGCAACAATAAAATCTATAAATATTGGTAGAATAAATTTGTTAGATCTATCTAACTTATTATTTTTGTAATTCAAATAGCATCTAACAAACGTATCAAAAATGAAATGGTATCTAACTTTTATAATAGGAATGATATGGATGGGATTGAAAGCACAATCAGGCAGTGTTTATGGAAAGGTCACGTACGAAAATATACCCATTGAATTTGCCAATGTATATCTGGAAGACGGAAGAACGGGATCATCCACGGATTCCTCCGGGCACTACAGGATTACCGACCTTTCGCCGGGATCCCATACCCTGACAGTTTCGGCATTAGGATATGGCAAGGTAGAGAAAGAAATTATCCTGAACGATCACGAGGTCCTCGAGGTTCATTTTGAATTAACCCCGGCATTTTCTGTCCTCGATGAAGTGGTGGTTTCCGGAACGATGAAAGAGGTATCCAGGCTGGACAGTCCCGTTCCAGTGGAAGTATATTCTGCCCGCTTCTTCAGAAGCAATCCCACTCCGACCATTTTCGATGCGCTCCAGAATATCAATGGTGTTCGCCCACAAATCAATTGCAGTATATGCAATACCGGCGACATCCATATAAATGGCCTGGAAGGGCCCTACACTATGGTCCTGATAGATGGAATGCCGATCGTCAGTGGATTGGCATCCGTCTATGGACTGTACGGCATCCCTCAATCCCTGATTGACCGGATCGAAGTAGTCAAGGGTCCAGCCTCCACCTTGTACGGCAGCGAAGCCGTTGGGGGATTGATCAATATTATCACCAGGAATACGTACAGTGCTCCCGCGCTCGCAGCCGATGTCTTTGCAACCGGTTGGGGTGAAATAAATCTGGATTTGGCCGGAAAAATCTGGGCAGGGAATCGGACGCAGTCTATCGCGGGGCTCAACTATTTCAATTATCAAAACCCCATCGATCGAAATCAGGATGGATTTACGGACGTCACATTACAACAAAGGATTTCATTCTTCAATAAATGGAATTTTGACCGAAAACATCAGAGGATTTTTTCCCTGGCTGGCCGGTATATATACGAAGACCGGTGGGGAGGTGACATGCAGTGGAACAAAACATTCCGGGGCGGTGATCAGATATATGGGGAAAGTATCTACACCAACCGATGGGAGTTTTTCGGCAACTATCAATTACCCGTTCGGGAAAAAATCATGCTCCAGATCAGTGCCAACGGTCACCAGCAGGACAGCAGGTACGGTCTGACCTCCTACATCGCCCGGCAAAATATTTTTTTCGGTCAGTTGACCTGGAATAAACAAATCGGCGATCACGATTTCCTGCTGGGTACCGTCCTGCGATCTACCTGGTACGATGACAATACACCCGCTACCAGGGTCGAAGACGAACAGGGCAGGCAAATTAATAAACCTTCAAGGATCCTGTTACCGGGTCTGTTTTTACAGGATGAAATCCAACTGAATAAAAACAACAAGATCTTACTCGGGATTCGGTACGATTACAATTCTGTTCACGGAAATATCCTGACTCCCAGAATCAATTACAAATGGTCATCTGACGATGAGACCAGCGTGCTGAGAATTAGTGGCGGAAATGGTTACCGGGTGGCGAATGTATTTACCGAAGATCACGCAGCCCTGACGGGATCCAGGCAGGTAGAATTTTGGGAGGACCTGAAGCCCGAAACTTCCTGGAATGGAAATCTCAATTTTATCAAAAAAATTTACGCTGACAACGGAACCTATGCGGGGATAGACGCTTCTTTATTTTACACCCATTTCTCGAATAAAATTATTCCGGATTACGATACCGATCCAAATAAAATAATTTATCAAAACCTGGATGGATACGCTGTTTCCCGGGGCATATCAATGAATCTCGACCTGGCCTTGCCAGGCGGGCTAAAATTCATGATTGGCGGTTCGGGGCTCGATGTATTTAGCGTAGAAGATGGAATAAGATCCCGACAATTATTTTCAGAGCATTTCACCGGGGTATGGAACATCTCGTACACCTTCTATTCAGTAGGAATCACCCTGGATTATACGGGAAATATTTACAGTCCGATGAAATTGCCACTGCTCAGTGATACTGATCCACGAAGAGAATTTTCACCCTGGTGGAGCATACAAAATCTACAATTGACAAAGTCCTGGAACAACGGATTGGAAATGTACGGAGGCATCAAGAATATTCTCAACTGGACACCCAGCCAGGGAAATCCTTTCATAATAGCCAGATCCCATGACCCTTTTGACCGGGAAGTGGTTTTCTCTCCGGACGGTCAGGTAGTGGTCACACCCGACAATCCGTTTGGTCTGACGTTTGATCCTACCTATATATATGGTCCCAACCAGGGTATCCGATTGTTTATGGGAATACGTTACACCTTAGACTAAAAGCGGCACTCAATAAATCGTGAGAATTCGTCAATAGGATTGCAAAGCAGGGTTTGGCGCACAGGAATACAAAAATACTCAGGTTGCCAGGTAGGATTTCTGATACGGGTCTCTCTGACAAACCGATTTGAACTCGATTTTTGATTGGATATTTTATAATGTGATGTCTTCGTTTTATATTGAGGTTTGAAACCGACCAGACAATATTTATATTTTTTAGCCACTTTATTTGAATGGGAGATTTTTTGGAACGATAAAAATTCAAAAATGAAGCAGAAGAAATTGACCCCGGAACAGAAGGATGACCTGATAAACAAATTGAAAAAAAGATTCGCCAGTCATATGAACCGACATCAGGAAATCGATTGGTCAAAACTGGAGGAAAAATTGCGGAGATCATCCAAAAAACTATGGTCTCTTCATCAAATGGAAGAATCAGGAGGCGAACCGGATGTGGTCGATTATGATTCCGGCGAGTACATTTTTTTCGATTGCTCTCCTGAGACACCCAAAGGCAGGATCAGGGTGTGCTACGATCACGATGCCCTGGAATCCAGATCAAAACACAAACCCGAGGACAGTGCCATGAATATGGCAACCGAGATGGGGATTGATTTGATGACGGAAGAGGAATACTTTCAATTGCAGGAGGTCGGGGAATTTGACAAAAAGACATCTAGCTGGCTATTGACACCTTCCGACGTCAGGAGCCTCGGCGGGGCCATTTTTGGTGATCGCCGGTTTGGGCGAGTATTCATTTATCACAATGGCGCAGACTCCTACTACGGTGTACGGGGATTCCGGGCTGTACTCCGCGTATAAATTACACAATCATGAGGGACAAAATCCATACCACCAACTACTATAATACCTTTATCGGGATAGCAGAAGATTGCCCGGTTTCACAAGCAGAAATTCCCCCTCAAAAGGGAGACAAAAAAACGGTCGCCAACTACCATTTTGAAATTTTGCGTGATAATCCTTACAAATATACTTCCGATGATCTGTTGTTCGAGGTATTTGCCATCCGTCATCAAATAGAACCCGGACACAGGGCCAGTGAGAGAGAAAATTTTTTTTCGAAAGGTCAGCCTTGTATGAGAACGTCTCCCCTGGCAAAACGGTACGGCTGGGGCATCCACAGCGATGGGGAAGGCAAAATCGCCCTGTACGGAGTAGACTCTCAGGAATACAGGAAGTTTTCCCACGATCCTGCGGTCATGCAAGTGAAAGCAATGCGTTCTAAAAGAAAATAAAATTCTATGGACAGGAAATATGTCGTACCAGCACAAACCCGAATAGGTCATGTGCACCTCAAAGTGGCCAATCTCGAGAGGTCGCTGGAATTCTATCGGGATTTGCTCGGTTTTGAAGTCACCCAATATTACGGTTCTCAGGCAGCCTTTATATCGGCGGGCGGATATCATCACCACATCGGGCTCAATACCTGGCACAGCAAGGATATGCCTCCTGCCGCAAGAAACAATGTGGGATTGTATCATACCGCTATAGTTTACCCGGAAAGGAGGGATTTAGCGGTTATATTTGACAGACTTATCCGGGCGAACTACCCTCTGACCGGTGCCAGTGACCATGGGGTATCAGAAGCTATCTACCTGGATGATCCGGATCAGAATGGTGTCGAATTGTACTGGGACAGACCCGTAGAGGCCTGGCCCAAAAATAATGACGGGTCTATCAATATGTACACCATAGCGCTTGACCTGGACGGCTTGCTGGCCACGCTAGACACATAAATCCACTTCTCCCCTGTCTTTCCAAAATGAGAATTAAAATATTTCAGGATATATTTGTCCTGTTTATTTTTTATCTCTATTTTTGTCGTAAATGTGGAATTAGATGTTTTCAAAAACCTGCGAATATGGTATCCGGTCCATGATCTTGATTTTGTTGCATTCATTGCATCAAAAGCGGATCAGTTTGGCTGAGATAGCGCGTGAGATTGACTCACCGGAAGCTTATACCGCTAAAATTTTGCAGACCCTGGTCAAAAGCCAGATCGTCAATTCCGTAAAAGGTCCTCATGGCGGATTTGAAATCGAGGGGCAAAAAATGGATACTTTGGTTCTCAATGACATCGTGCGGGCGATCGATGGAGAAAAACTGATTAACGGTTGTTGCATGGGACTTCCCCAATGCAACGATCTGAACCCATGTCCTGCGCACAACCATTACAAACCCGTAAAGGAAGAATTGCTAAACATGTTAAACAATACGACTGTTTATGAATTGGCGAAGGGATATCAAATGGGAATGAGCACGTTAAGTGGTCAGAGTATTAAAAATTTACAATAATGCAACAAACAAAAAATATAGCGAGCATAGAGGACATTAAATTGCTCGTCGACGACTTTTACGGTCGGGTCAGAAAAGATGATCTACTCGCCGACATTTTCAATGGCGTGATCGGCAACCGATGGCCCGAACATTTGGAAAAGATGTACACATTCTGGCAAACCATCTTGCTGCAGGAGCATACGTATTACGGCAGTCCCTTTCCACCCCATGCCCAGTTACCCATCGAAAAAGAGCATTTTGAAAGATGGCTAAAACTTTTTCATCAGACGCTGGATGATCATTTTGACGGGGAGATAGCTGAAGAAGCTAAATGGCGTTCCCAGAGGATGGCGGAAATGTTTATGTTCAAAATAAATTATCACAAAAACAACCAAACCAATCCACTGATATGAGTTCTTCGGTCCATATTTCAAAAATCACCCTGATTGCAGGTGCATTTATTTGGGTGGGAATGGTCATAGGAATCAGTTTTCTGGAGTCCTGGTTAAAGTTTCAGGCACCGGGAATAACGATTGATCTCGGAGTGGGAATCGGACAACTCGTTTATTCCCTGCTCAACAAAGTAGAAATTCTGTTGGCCGTCATCGTCCTGTTTGGATGGTGGCTCAGCGGACGGCGCTTCCAATTAAACGGAAGTCTCATTGCCCTGGCCATTTCAGTGATAGTTTTAATGGTACAGACCCTGGTGCTCTTACCTTTGATGGATGCCCGGGCTGATCTCAGACTTTCCGGTGTATCTGCAGGTCCTTCATTTCTGCACGTATATTACGTCGCTGGTGAACTGATCAAAATCGCGGGATTGACCATTTTTGGAATAAAAATTATTCAATAATCAATAAATTCAATAAAATGAAATACACGAATGATGACATTGTAGGACAGATTGTAGCGGATAATTATCAGGCTGCCACCGTATTTTCAAAACACGGAATAGATTTTTGCTGCAGGGGCAACCGGAGTCTGGAAGAGGTAGCTGGCAAAAACCAAGTTTCCACTGAACAATTGATCCAAGAACTCGAACAACTGGACGAAAATGGCCAGGGAGACCAGATCGATTTCCAGTCCTGGGAGCTTGATCTTCTGGCGGATTATATAGAGAAAAAACACCACCGGTACGTGCGCCAACGTGTTCCGGAAATCCTCCCTTACCTGAACAAGGTCGTAAGAGTACACGGCAACGCACATCCTGAATTATTGGAAATTGCCAATGAATTTGATGCTTCGGTCCTAGAGCTCAATGCCCATATGCAAAAAGAAGAATTGAATCTATTCCCCCATATCAGAGCGATGGTAGAGGCCACAGACAACAACCAGGAAATGGAACCTCCCATGTTTGGAAGCGTTCAGAATCCTATCCAGGTTATGATGGCCGAACACGATCAGGAAGGCGTTCGTTTCAGAAAAATCCGTCAATTGAGCAACAACTATCAGCCGCCTGCTGATGGCTGCCAAACGTACCGGGTCACCTTTGCGATGTTGGAGGAATTTGAGCAGGATCTGCACCGGCACATTCACCTGGAGAACAACATTTTGTTTCCCAAATCAGCTGAGATGGAGAAAAATATGAGTTATGCCTGAAATCCTAAAATAAGCATAGATCTGCATAAGAATCTTTAATAATATATATCTTTGCAGAAAATTATAATCACCATGTCCAAACCTACTAATTTAATCTCGTTGAATGCACTATCCCTATGGGTAGTGCTGGGTATTCCCATGCTTATTTTTTCCTGTCAGCAACCTTCTGGAAATGAAATCGAAATGATTGCACACCAGATCAAAGACAACAATTGCCGGATTCAGATGATCTCGCAATACGTAGATGATTCCTGGACTTCGTCCATCGCCGAATTGAGGCGACGGCTGCCCGAAACTTTACCAGACCAGGAAAGAGAGAACATTCTCAATCTGAAAAATGCTGATTTGATCCGGATGTTTGAATCGTATAAGACTTTTGACGACAATGTCCATAGTCTGGTAGATTCCATGGAACAGGTCGATTACCTCTGGGCGGACAGTATCAGAAATCTGAGTTTGACCAATCAAAATCTCGAAATGAAAATTGACAGTTTGTTTAGCGTCATGTCCGATACCAAGATCGAACAAGAGTTATATCAGCAGGTCCTCGACATCAAGACCGCGCCTTGTGGTGACGTGAAAATGTAAGCATACGAACGTTATATGCCCGTTTGACAGGTCTGCGAAAAATCAGTTTGTATAAAAATCGACATTCTCCTTGGTGAGAATGTCGATGGGCATGTATTGAACTTTTTCGATCTTCTGAGTCAGGAGGATATTCTGATACAAATTGATCACCCCTCTGTATCCTTGTTCTTCTGGTTTGTGGCAAATCAGAAAATCAATCAACTCATCCTTAAGACCTTTAATATTTTGATCAATATTGTCAAATCCGATCAGGATCTTATGGTGCATGCCGAGTCTTTTCAATACTTCAGCTATTTTAAAAACCCTGGAATTGGTGACAAAAACTCCCTCAATATTGGGATGATCCACAAGATACCGGGCGAGGTCCGATTCCATGCTTCTGGCATCATCCCCATGGAAATTGAGTGCGTTGACCGTCACGGCCGGATTGGTTTTTTGAATATAATCCACAAATCCCCGTTCGATCTCTTTGATGTGTTGGCCATCATTGCTCACGCTCGTATAATTCACTACCAGCATCTCTCCCCCATTTTCCCGGATTCCATAAAGTGCCAGTTGGCCTGCTACGAAACCACTTTGGTAGATATGAGGCCCGATATAAGAAATATTATTCTGTCCGGGGATGTTGGTATCGATATAGACGTATGGAATACGGGCCTCAGCGAGTTTTTGGGACAGATCGGTGGCTTCCGGTATAAACAACGGAGCCAGGACCACCCCGTCAGGAGCATTGGCCAGCAATAGTTCGGCTTGTTTTGTAAAAGAGGATTTGTCGTCTAATTTGTAAAAATAAGTTCTAATATCGATCCCAAATTGGCCTATCTCATTTTGAGCTTTGAGGACCCCCTGGTAGGGGGCCTCCCAGAAGTCTGTATTTTCAGAAACCTGAGGAATCAAAATGGCCATCCGGTAAGTTTTATTGGAACTCAACCTACTGGCCAGAATATTGGGTTGGTAATCAAATTCCTCAATTATTTCGAGGATCCGCTCTTTGGTTTTCAAGGCCACACCACCCCTTTTGTGGATCACCCGATCTACGGTAGCAATAGACACCTGTGCTTTTTGAGCTATCTCCTTGATTCCGTACTGTTTTTTGAGGTTATTGGATTCGTTCATACGTTAAAATTTTTCACACACATCTTTCCAGAAGATGCCATAGAATATGTAATTATATGGGTTTACAAAAATTGTCCAGTAACAGAAGAATACTGAAACAAAGGCATTGACTGGCGAAAATTTCTTCCGTAGAATTATGCCACCCGCCTCTTAAATAAGCAAAAATAAACAAATTATATCACAATACAACTTTACAAAATAATTCACGGAATGTCTTCCCCACTATTACGGAAGGACATTCCCGCAGAATGGTTTAGAAAAAACCACTGCAGGGCAATCTGGGTTTTGAGATCCATCAGGCGCATATTATTCAACTGTTCTCTGGCATGTCCGATGCTCCACTCTACTACCATTATATCCTCTCCTTCTTCCTCCAATCCTCCCCCTTGTTCATCGACCATATCATCGTCTACTTCACCATAAAATAGAAATATCTTTTCGGTACTAATGCCCGGACTCGAATATCCCTGTCCTATAGAGGTGAGCAAGCCGACATTGTACCCTGTTTCTTCCATAACTTCCCGGACCGCGCACTGGCTGGGTGATTCACCTTCATCAATATTGCCCGCCACTATCTCGATCATCCAGCCTTCATTGTCTTTCCTCGTAGCATACCTGTATTGCTGAACCAAAACGAAGGAATTCCGCTCTTTGTGATACAGCAGCACCCCAATAGAATCTTGTTTGGATATGACCATACGGGGCAAAGGCTGCGAC
>CALEIL010000530.1 GCA_937876435.1 uncultured Bacteroidota bacterium | reverse complement strand
CGGGTTGGAAGTCTCCGATTTATTGCGATAATCGTATAATTCTCTCGTATCCGCCTATTCGGAATTATATCAGAGACGAATTTGCCAAAAACATCGAAAATAAATTCGGAAAGCCCGATGTAATTGCCGGTGTGGCTACAGGAGCTATCGGAATCGGAATTTTGGTTGCCGAAGAATTAGGATTGCCTTTTGTGTATGTTCGTCCGGAACCCAAAAAGCACGGAAGACAAAACCAGATAGAAGGGGTTTTGCAAAAAGGACAGAATGTAGTGGTGGTCGAAGATTTGATTTCCACGGGGGGTAGTTCACTTGACGCAGTCGCCCAACTGCGCAAGGCAAACCTCGAAGTAGCCGGTGTGATTGCCATTTTCTCGTACCAATTGGAAGAAGCAGCACAGAACTTCGAAAACATGAACGTATCGCACAAAGTATTAAGCAATTACAACGATCTCATTCAACAAGCCGTTGAAATGAAATACATCAACAAAGAAGAATTGGAAACGCTCGAAAATTGGAATAAGTCACCACAAAACTGGCAAAATGGATAAAACGATCTGGGATAAAAAATCGATTGAATTTTTACAGAACTACCTTGACAATCCTTCCCCTACCGGCCGGGAAGAAGCTGGTCAAAAACTGTGGCTGGAATATCTGAAACCCTATATCGATGAATACGAGGTGGATCACTACGGCACCGTTTTTGGCGTTATCAATCCTGGTCAGACGCAACGGATCGTCATCGAAGCGCACGCGGATGAAATATCCTGGTTCGTCAACTACATCTCCAAAGATGGTTTTATTTTTGTCATCCGCAACGGGGGGTCAGACCAGGAAGTAGCCCCGGGTAAGAGGGTGATCATTCATACCCCTTCCGGACCGGTCAAAGGAGTTTTTGGCTGGCCTGCGATTCATACCCGCAAAGAAAAGACGACTTCCAAACCGGAGATCGACAAACTGTTTATCGATGTAGGAGCGGACGATAAAAAGGAAGTGGAAAAAATGGGCATTCACGTTGGTTGTATCGTGACCTACCCGGAAATACTGGAACTTCACAACAACAAATACTACGTCGGCCGGGCGCTGGACAACAGAATGGGCGGTTTTTGCATCGCTCAGGTGGCTCGTCTACTCCGGAAAAATAAAATAGAACTTCCATACTCATTATACATCGTCAACGCGGTTCAGGAAGAGGTAGGTCTGAGGGGAGCACAGATGATCGCCCATCGGATCAAACCATCGGCTGCCATCATCACCGATGTAACCCACGACACCTCCACCCCGCATATGAATGCCAAAAAACAGGGAGACATCAAATGTGGGGATGGTCCCGCAATCACCTATGGACCGGCCGTGCATTACTCGCTCCTGGAACTGATTATCAAGGCTTCCGAGGCAAATAAAATACCGCTTCAACGGGAGGCTGCTTCCAGAAGTACCGGAACAGATACCGACGCGTTTGCATACAGCAATGAAGGCGTGCCGTCAGCTCTGATTTCACTGCCACTGCGCTACATGCATACCACCGTAGAATCAGCGCATAAGGACGATATAGAAAATGTGATTAAGTTGATCTATCATACGTTGCTCAGTATAGATGGAACGGAAACTTTCAAATATTTTTAATCCCAAATCCCAGGCGGAGTGCCAGATAAAGAATTCTCCATCCAGCGAATGATCCTCAGCACGCATTTGTGGTTGGGCATCAGTGGAGTGATCTGTACCTGGGCTACGTTTGTCCTGCTCCAACAAGCTGTCTCCATACGGTACCTGGCATTTGTGCTGGCCGGAACCATGACGGTATATACCTTTCATGGATATCGGAATATGAAAGCCCAGCAACGGGACCAGGACATCATACCTACCGTGCCGGCATATATCCGGCTAGCATTGATCGTCGGCGGGATCGCCACGATGGTTTTGTTCCTGATGCTCAAACGAACCAATCAACTCATATTATTATTCCCCGCCGTCATGGCTTTGCTATACGTGGTCCCGATATTCAAAGGACGTCGGCTCAAGGATTACCCTTTTATCAAAATTCTGGCCATCGTCGTAGCCTGGACCATGATAACCTATTTGATCCCTGTCCGGTCCATCCCCGGATGGTGGAATGAATCGGGTTACAATTTCCTGATGCTGGACAGGTTGTTGTTTTTCTTCGCGCTGGCCATTCCTTTTGACATCAGGGACATCCAGTTTGACCGGGAACACCAGCTCAAGACCATCCCCAATACCATCGGGCAGGACAACAGCCAAAACCTGGCCTTGTTTTCCATATTTCTGGCTGGTGGTTTTATGGCGATGGGCACCGACGCACTGGGCATCCATGAGGTGGTTAAAATCGGTATTCTGGCGGTATATATCCTCGTCGGGGTCGTCATCATCTATTTGAAGAACAGACCCGGAAACGGATTTTATAGTTGGCTGATCGATGGATTCTTGTTTCTGTACGGGATTGTAATACTGTTTTTGTCAAGATAATTCGTAGTTTTGTATCCAATTTTGAACTAATTCCTGGAGCGATCCTATTAATACAGGAAATAAAATTGGATTATGAATTTGATTGACGGCGTTTACAAAGTCCAGAATCTGGCGTTTACCGATCTGGCAGAGGAATATGGCACCCCTTTATTTGTGTACGATGCAGACAAAATAGAGTCTCAGTATCACAAAATGGTTAATGCTTTTGACGTCAGCAAACTTCAGATCAATTACGCCTGCAAGGCGCTGACCAATATCAACATTCTCAAGTTGATGCACGGACTGGGTTCCGGCATCGATGCGGTTTCTATCGGCGAGATCAAGCTCAGCCTGCTCGCGGGGTTTGCACCTCAGCAAATCGTGTTCACCCCCAATTCCGTGGGCATTGAAGAAATCGAAGAAGCCATCCACCTCGGGGTCCGGATAAATATTGACAACATCGAAATGCTGGAATATTTCGGTCATCACTACCCCGATCTGCGGATTTGTATCCGGATCAACCCCCACGTGATGGCGGGAGGGAATTCCAAAATATCGGTGGGACATATCGATTCCAAATTTGGTATTTCAATCCACCAGATGCCTTTGGTCTTAAGGATCGTGGAGAATCAGAAAATCCACGTGGAAGGCATTCATATGCACACCGGCTCTGACATTCTGGACGTAGAGGTTTTCCAATACGCCTCGGACATCCTCTTCAACCAGGCCCGGCAGTTTGATTCCCTCGACTACATCGATTTTGGGTCGGGCTTCAAGGTCAAATACAAAGAAAACGATATCGAGACCGACATCGAAGAACTCGGTAAAGCCATGTCCAAAAAATTCAACACGTTCTGCAAGGAAACGGGTATGGATCTTACGCTCGCATTCGAACCTGGAAAATACCTCGTCAGCGAAAGCGGTTATTTCCTGGCGACTACCAATATCATCAAACAGACCACGAGCACGGTTTTTGCGGGAATCAATTCCGGATTCAATCACCTGATCCGGCCGATGTTTTACAACGCCTATCACGAAATAGTCAACGTATCCAACGTCACCGGAATTCCCAAGCTTTATACCGTGGTGGGCTATATCTGCGAGACCGACACCTTCGCGTACAACCGGAAGATCAATCAGATTACCCCGGGTGATATCCTCGTTTTCAAGAATGCCGGAGCTTACTGTTTCAGCATGGCTTCCAATTACAATTCGAGGTTGTTGCCAGCAGAGGTGATGGTCCGGGATAATAAATCTTACCTCATCCGTGAACGTCAGGTTTTCGAAGACCTCCTGACAAATCAGGTGGAAGCACC
>CALEIL010000529.1 GCA_937876435.1 uncultured Bacteroidota bacterium | reverse complement strand
ATGGAATACCGGAGGAAATCGCAGCAATTTTAAATTTTTGCTGGTTGCCTCAGGATTTGACCGCTAGAGCCGTACATACGCACCTTCGGTAGGCTCGGCCGGGTATGGTAGCCCCCGGTTTCAACCGGGGGAGGGAAAACAAAAGCTCCGAAGACGGTTTTACGTATAAAATTTGGTATATTTGGTATATGCTATTAATTGATGAAATATCAAAACGTATCATTGAATTCGAGAACTTATGTGCCTCCCACAACGTAAAATCACTGTATACTTTTGGTTCATCGGTCACGAATCGTTTTGACCCTGATAAAAGCGATATCGACCTTCTGGTTGAAATTGACGTAATAGACCCAATTGAGCGTGGAGAAAAACTAATTTCATTGTGGGAAAAATTTGAGGATTTTTTCCAGAGAAAGGTGGATTTACTTACTGGAGCCTCGATTAGAAATCCATACTTACGTGAAAGTATAGAGACGACAAAGGTTTTGATATATGACAGATCTGGGAAGAAAGTATTTATTTGATATTCTTCGATCCATCGAACTGATTGAGAAATTTCTTACCTCTGTTCCTGATTACCATGCGTACACAGCCGATTTAAAAACGCAAAGCGCAGTTGAACGACAATTAGGAATTATAGGTGAGGCTGTCCATAAATTTGATAGACAGTTCCCGGAATTAACTTTGAACAGTACCAGAAAAATTGTTGGACTAAGAAATCGGTTAATTCACGCCTATGATTCAGTGGATCCGTCTATAGTTTGGGCGATTATTAGTAATCACCTGAATCCCTTTAAAAGAGGAAGTAGAAGATAAAATAAAACAGTAGAATTTATGATCACGCACCACAAAACCCATTACGAAACGACCATCGACGCACCGCTGGAAAAGGTATGGAAAGCATTGACCGATCCGGCTATCGTCAGGCAATATTTTTTCGGCACGGATCTGGAAACGGACTGGAAAGTGGGAAGCCCCATTTACTTTAAAGGAAAATGGGAAGGACAGGAATATCAGGACAAAGGGGAAGTGTTGGAATACGAACACCAGGAGCGGTTGGCGTATTCCTATCTGAGTAATTGGAGCGGTATGGAGGACATGCCCGAAAATTATTTATGGGTATGCTATGAAGTAAAACCGGAGGGAGAGCAAACCCACCTGACCATTCATCAAAGCAACTACGACGAGGAAAAAGCCCAGCATTCTAATGAAAACTGGGCCTCAGTGGTGGACGCTATGAAAAAGATCGTAGAAGATTAAACCACCAGGATCAGCTAAGATCCACTGAAGCGGTCTGTTTCTATGCCTCTGGAGCAGGTCTGTTTCACCATTTCTTAAAACTTATGAGACGGACCTAACCGGATGGCTGGTCTTTTTTCCGGATCAAAAAATCCTTCCAGGTGATGCTTCCGTATCGGTCATTTGGACAAAGGTTACTGCCTGTGGTGAACATCTTTTGAAATTCGCTCAATTTATCGGTGGACCCCAAAACTTCGGAATGTTTCATCATCTCCTCAAAACCCCGGACATAATCCTTACTGGATAAAATTTCAGGACCACCTATCCGACGCATCGAAATGGTGGGTCCATTTTTGATCACTTCTTCGATTTTACCACACACATCCCGGAGGTCGATGGACTGGAACCTGAGTCCTGCCGGGAACAGCCAGTCTTTCGTGTCGATATCCGCAAATCGAAATACGCGGTCGTACACAAAATCATGGAATTGGGTAACGCGCAGGATGGTATGGGGCATTCCGGAATCTGTGATGAGGGATTCTGCTTTCTGCTTGGCGCGGTAATAGCGGGAATCGAGCTTGTCTATCCCAACAATGGAGATATAAATGAAATGCCCGGCACTTCCCTCTTCCTGCAGAACTGTGATCAGATTATGCGTGCCTTGCACATCGGTAGCTTCAGGAGTCATCGGGGCACTGGCGCAGTGTACTACGGCATCATACGGGGTATTCAGTGACCCGAGCGTATCAGATCGGGTGATATCCGCCTGGATATACCGAACATTAGATCTTCCCTGGCCGCCGGCTAGATTTTGCCTTGTCAACACGTCAATTTGCACGTCAGATTGGTCAAAATAGGAAAGGATTGCGTGCCCCAGTTGGGCCGTTCCGCCAGTTAATAGTATTTTCATAATGCTTTCTGCAGGTCTATTCAAAAACTCTTCCAATACGCTGGATGATAGGAAAATGAACCGTTTTGATCGCTTCTCTCTCCCATAATTCTGCAATTTCTGCCCGGACTTGTTCGACCGGGTTGTATCCTTCCTGATTGATAAAATGCTTGACAGCCGACCAGGTATTCAGAAACCCGATCAAATGTTCCAGGGTCCATTCCTGCGCATTGACAAACGAAGGTGTTTGAATTTCGGAAAACGGAAAAGGTATGGTCCGATAAGCCTCATCGATGTATTTCCTCTCAGCGTCCCAATACTTGCCCACTACATTTTCATAAAAGTTCGCGATGATGAGATCAATTTGTTCCGATATTTTGATCAAACCGTAGCCCACCACACAGATCACTGCATGTTCCCTCGCCGTTCGTCTCACCTCTGCATAGAATTTTTTAAATTCAAACCAGTGGATAGCCTGAGCTATTACGATCAGATCAAAAGAATTGTTTTCAAAATTTGTTTGTTCAGCAGGCTGTATGGAATATTGAATGTTATCGGCCTGCACAGCATTGTCGATTTGCGAACGGCTGATATCGGTAGCAAAAACACGGTCAAACGTTTTGGCCAGCTCATGAGCCACCTGGCCGTTTCCCGTCCCGCAATCCCATGCCATTTCTTTTACCGGAAGAAGTGAATTCAGAAAATCGAAAAATTCGGGCGGATAAGTCGGCCGGAATCGCGCGTATTGATCCGAATTGGAAGAAAAGTTGTCTTTCATGGTAGGTATTTATCTCGATACTGGACTTCGCACAATGGTCTGCACGGAATTAACTATTTATAGGTTTGACAAACTTCCAATACGTACCTAATATATGCCACTTCCGGGGAAATCACCAATTTGT
>CALEIL010000528.1 GCA_937876435.1 uncultured Bacteroidota bacterium | reverse complement strand
CGATCATCCCATCCTGATATCTTTTGAGCAGTTCCAGGTAGGAATTCTGGTATCGTCTTTGAAGTCCAACGATCACGTTCAATTTTTTCCGATTGGCCTCTTTGGCTGTCTCCAGGACAGATAAAATACCAGCGGGATCGGTCGCTACCGGTTTTTCCATAAAAATGTGCTTGCCCTGTGCCACGGCTTCCTTGAAGTGTATCGGTCGGAAACCGGGAGGAGTCGTCAGGATGACTACATCGGCGTCTTTTATGGCATTTTTATAGGCATCAAATCCTACATATTTCCGGCTTTCGGGCACATCGATCCGGGTATCCGCGTTTTCGATTTCTTCCTTGATGCTTTTCAGACTATTGTCCAGTCTGTCCCTGAATGCATCGGCCATCGCAACCAATTTTACATCGGGATGGGAATGGATCGCCTGGGCTGCCGCTCCGGTTCCCCGACCACCACATCCGATCAATGCGACCCGAATCGGTGCGGGGGCTTTCTCAGTATAAAATCCGGCGGTGGCAGCAAAAGGGGCAGCCATCAAACCTCCGGTCACTGCAGCAGATTGTTTGACAAATCTCCTGCGATCTATTTTGTTGGTTTTCATAAAAATTGAGTTGTGTGGTTAAATGTTATAAAGCCCAATGTAATTAAAAATCCTTTATTGTAAAAATTTATCGTAATAAGCTTCGATTTCTTCGTCGGAAGGTTGATCCGCCGGACGAACCAGTCTGATTCCTGCAAAAGCAGCATCGGTATACCACCACCGGCTTTTAGGGATCTGAGGATCTCGTTGATTCCACCATCTTTCTGAATGTATCCGTTCCGCACAGCCCAGCTCATCCTGCGTAGACTGATAATGCCCCCCCTTGAGCGTAACCGAAGTCCTCCGTGAATCTGGAATGAGGTGCGGGTCAGTGGTGCCTGAAGCATCGATTATTGCCTGATAGTCTTCTTTGTAAGCGTCCACGGTCCATTCTGCCACGTTTCCCATCATATCGCTCAGGCCCAGTTCGTCTTCACTTCTCGACCCCACTTTTCGATATTTATCATCGCTGTTGGCAGCAAAAACGGCTATTTTCTGTTTATTGATTTCATCATTGTTTCCAGCGATACACGCTACCTGCCACTCGGCTTCAGTCGGGGGCCGGTAAAAATGTCCCGTCTTCTTGTAAAGCCATTTGCTGACCATGACCGCGGCGTACAACGACATACTATTGGCGGGGAATCCCCCGTGTCTCCCCATTCCCCATGTCAGGTCTTCGTATTGGGGGCTGGGTCGGGTGACGGCATCCACGACCACATCGCGGCTAATCGATTCGTCCTGGTCAAATATTGAAAAAATATCGTGAGTCAATTCTGTCTTCGCAATCCAATACGGACTCAGCTCCACCTGATATTCTTTTCCACCAATGGACAGGGAGTATTGACCACCCTCGATCTGGATCATTTCAAACTTCTGAGTGGTGCCGGGGATCGTTTCTGTGTAGGACTCCTGAGTATTCCCGGGTGTCCAATTTACAATGACCAGGGCCATCACAATCCATGTGAAATACAATTTCTTTGTTCGCATAATTTTTCTTAAATTGATCTATAAACTTTTAATTTTGAATACTGAAACAAATAGCTGAGAGTATATTTTTAAAATCCATATTCTGATAGTAAGTACTTATCCTGTTGTCGGCTGCCCCGTTTCCTGAGGTATCTACCTTTTCGACGTTTCTGGTTTTCGAAATTTTCTGACAAATTCATTGGTTACCGTTGGCTACCTTCGTAAAAGTAGTAATTTAGCCAGGAAGTTAATAACGATCAAATCAATTTTTAAATTAGATAACACTTTATGAAACGCAGAAATTTTGTCAAAAACACCCTTCTTGGGGCTTCCGGCCTGGGGTTGGCCACCGGGCTTCAGGCGAACAGTACTCAAAACTCCGTCGCCGGAGAACCTTTCAATCTTATGTACGCTCCGCACAACGGAATGTTTAAAAATCATGCCGGGGAGGATTTTGTTGATCAGATCAAA
>CALEIL010000527.1 GCA_937876435.1 uncultured Bacteroidota bacterium | reverse complement strand
TGAATATTTTGAATTAGATTCAGATGTATCATTTCTAAAAATACCCTGGTCTCTCCTGATAAGATGAGATCAGGGTATTTTTATGTCTTTGATATTCGGGTGGTGAACCACCTTTGAGATATAAGATACTCCCACTTTTTTCAGTACTTTCAATCATTAGGTATGCCTTTGATTTATCGAGCTGTCAGGATTGTATATACACTATCTTTTTGAAGCTAACTCCGATAATTCATAGACCCAATAGCAACTTTTTAATCCCGACGAAAAATGTAATAAATATTAAAATATCCAAAATTATTGGAATAATTATTCATAATATCTATATTGCAATAGCCGATACATCTTCGAAAGTAAATATATTAGATAATTATGAATGTATTAGGACTAACTCTGATCAATCGAATTCGTTTTCTGCTTTTTGAACTTGGATATTTTCCAAGATTATTGTTAATGGCGATTGGTGTCTTTTACGGGATGTTGTCATATTCTCAAACTACGGTACAGATAACAGGTCGGGTGGAGGATGCCGATTCCAATGCTCTGATTGGTGCCACGATCCTGGAGAAAGGAACTCAAAACGGAACTTCGACCGATTTCAATGGAGATTTCACTTTGAACGACGTGGCTGAAGATGGCATTTTGGTTATTTCTTACGTGGGTTATTTATCTCAGGAAGTACCCGTGGATGGACAAACCAAACTGAATGTGCAGTTATCGGAGGATTCTCAGACCCTGGATGAAGTCGTAGTAGTGGGGTACGGAACGACTAGAAAAGAATCCCTGACGAGTGCGATTTCCACCCTGGGTTCAGAAGACATCAGCCGGTCAGTGGCTTCTACTACTTCCGGTGCCTTGGTGGGAAAAATCGCCGGGCTCAACACCCGGCAAACCGATGGTCGTCCCGGTTCGTCTACCGCCATCCAAATCCGGAATATGGGCAACCCCTTGTTTGTGATCGACGGCATTCAAAAAGATGCCGGACAGTTTAATAATCTTGATTTCAATGATATCGAATCCATTTCAGTATTGAAAGATGCATCAGCAGCGATCTATGGGGTTCGGGCAGCCAATGGGGTGGTGGTGGTGACTACTAAAAAGGGTAGGACCAACACGGAGAATATCATCAGTGTGACTGCCAATTACGGACTGCAAAACCTTTCCACATTTCCCGTACCTGCGGATGCTGTGACCTATGTCGAAAATTATATCCAATCGGAAACGGTCCAGGGTGTGAGCAATTACAGGTACACCCGGGAGGATCTGGATAAATGGCGGCAGGGAACGGAGAGAGGGTACAGGCCATTTAACTGGTACGACTACGTATGGGAGACCGCTCCACAACAGTACGTAAATGTGAGTGTGTCCGGGGGATCCGAAAAAATTAACTATTATGTCAGCGCTGGTCATCTCAATCAGGATGCGATGATCGTGAATTACGGGGGATTTGACCGTACCAACGTGCAAATGAATGTGGGGGCTCAGATAACCGATAAAATACGGATTAATGCAGGGTTGAATGGTCGCGTGGAGCACAGGATAAATCCCGGTGTTCCCGGTGTAGATGATTACTGGCTACCGCGTTTTGCCACGTATAGGAATTTACCCACGGTCCGACCTTTTGCCAACGACAACCCTGAATATCCCACGCTGACGTCCACCGATCCGGGAACCAATTTTGCCTGGCTGACCTATGATTTGTCGGGGAAATGGGAAGAGACCTGGAGGGTCGGTCAGTTGAATTTTGACGTGGAATACGAAATCGTGGAAGGCCTGACCGCTAAAGCATTGGCCAGTTATTACTACGCCACCCAAGAACTCAACAATCATGAATTTACCTATAAACTATACGGATACAATGACGAAGACGACACCTATCCTGTGATTTTCGAAAACCAGAATCCATGGCGGGAAAGGAGGATGGGGCACATCGAAGAAGTGACCACCAACGTTCAGTTAAATTACAATAAAGAATGGGGGAACCATACTTTTACTATTCTGGGTGGATTGGAAACCATTACACGGGATGCACCAACGACCTGGGTACATTCGATACCGACGGCCAATTCTCTCACCCTGATTGATTACGAAACCCTGGATACTTACGATGATGTAGGGGACAATACTCAGGCCAGATTAGGATACATCGGTCGTTTGACCTACGATTACGGCCAAAGATACCTGCTGGAGCTGGCTGCCAGATATGACGGATCCTGGAAATTTCCGCCCGGCAATCGATGGGGATTCTTCCCGTCCGTTTCAGCAGGCTGGAGGATTTCCGAGGAAGCTTTCTGGGAAAATGGAGCATTAGGACGCGTGATACCTGATTTGAAACTGAGAGGATCCTTCGGAATCCTGGGAGATGATGATGTGGGGGGGTATGCGCCTTTTGATTATCTTGCCGGGTATAACTACAAATCCGGAGGTTCGGTCATCAATGGGGAGTATACGATAGGCACAGCCCCCAGAGGTCTGCCGGTAACCACCTTGTCCTGGATCGAAGCCGAAATGTTGGATTTTGGGGTGGATATGAGCTTTCTGGATTACAAATTAACCGTCACCGCGGATTTTTTCCGACGAATCCGTACAGGGTTACCGGCATCCCGCTACGATGTCCTTTTGCCTTCAGAAGTTGGATTCAGTTTGCCCTCCGAAAACCTCAATTCAGATATGAATATGGGCTACGATGGTTCCGTGACCTGGTCTGACAGAAGAGGGGATTTCGTGTATTCTGTTGGTGGCAACATCACCTATTCTCGGTTTTATGACTGGACAAGGTACAAGCCCCGGTACAGTAATTCATGGGATGAATACAGAAATTCGTTGGAGAAACGGTTTGGATTCCTCAATTGGGGTCTGGAGTCGGAGGGTCAGTTTGAAAGTTGGGAAGAAATCGCCACCTGGCCCATAGATAACGATCGGCAGGGAAATGAGACCCTCCGCCCCGGCGATGTCAAATACGTAGATCAAAACGGTGATGGGGTGATCAACTGGATGGATGAACGCCCAATCGGCTATCGTCAGGGTTCTACCCCTATTCTGAACTTTGGCCTAAATTTTAATTTCTTGTTCAAGGGATTTGATCTGGCATTTGATCTGACCGGAGGAGGACTGTACACCTGGTATCAGGAATGGGAGCAACGAAATCCATTTCACGATGGTGGGAACAATCCCCAATATTATTTTGATGGTGCCTGGAAATTGTCCGACATATTTGATCCCAACAGCGAATTGATACCGGGAGATTACCCTATGCTGTTGATAGGAAATAGTAGCCATAGCAATTATTGGAACAGTGATTTTTGGAAAAAGAACGTGAAATATGTTAAATTAAGGAATCTGACTTTTGGTTATACATTT
>CALEIL010000526.1 GCA_937876435.1 uncultured Bacteroidota bacterium | reverse complement strand
CAAGCCTTCGTGCGGGTCGGTGGTACTTTTTATTTGGGTGATTTCAGGGGCATAATGTTGCAGCATCAGGGTCAGCGTTTTTACGGCCGATGCCTCATCGTCTATGATCAGTCCCTTAATCATCGTTCCCGGTTTTCGTGCCCGATAAATACGGTCACGGTGACCTGAGTACCCCGGGAATTCCCTATCTCGTCGGTAAGATCGGTGATGGATATTTCAAATGGTTGCCTGTATTGTCGTTGCAGGACGTTCATCCTGTCGTGCACCAGGGAAATCCCCTTTGACTTATGTACCCGGGAGTTTCCATTTACCTGCTGCATTCTGGCGGCCGCGACACGCCCTATTCCATTGTCCCGGACCGTACATTGCAGAATATCCTCATCGATCAGATGGTACGAAATATTCAGTTCCGGATGATCCGGCTTGGGCATCAACCCGTGCCATATCGCATTTTCCACAAAAGGTTGAATGAGCATAGGCGGAATTTGGATTTCATCTGGATCGATGGCGTCATCAACCTCGATCCGGTAGGAAAATAACCCATCAAACCGAAGTTGTTCCAACTGGAGATAGAGTTCGAGCATTTCCATTTCCTTCTCCAGGAATATGAAGTTGTGATCGCAGTGGTTCAGGATCTCCCTTTGCAACCTTGAAAATTTGGACAAATATTTATTGGCCTCGATCCCCTCCCCCTGCAGGATATACTGCTGGACAGAATTGAGGGCATTGAAAATAAAATGAGGATTCATTTGCACCCGAAGAGCTACCAGTTGGGAATTGGTCAGTTCCTGATTTAGCTTGAGTAGCTCGATTTCTTTCTGGCTGACCTTTTGTTCGGCCTTGATCTTATCAATCTTGTCGGAGATCAGCGATGAAATAGTAGTGAGAATTTGCAAATGTCGTTCGGTGTAAAAATTCTTTTGGGAGTGTTCGCTATCGATGACACCGATGACATCGTTACTCTTGAAAATGGGAACAGAAATCTCTGATCTTCTTCGGATGTCATCCACGATATACCTGGAATCTTTTTCAGTGTCCGGGATTATTTCCGGACGTCCTGTCTGCGCTACACTGCCCACTATGCCCTGCCCCCAGCCGATCTCTATCGGCGTAAGTATGGTATTATACCCGGTGGACTTGGGGCCCCAGGCTGCTTTTTGGACCAGCACCCGATCCTTTTCATCTTTCAAATAGATGACGCAATCTTCGAAACCCAGCTTTGAAATACAATTTTTGGTGACGTCCCACAGCATGGCTTCGATGCTTTTCAAATCGCTTATGGACGTGGCGAAAAAATTGATGACCTGTTCGATCTCCAGTTGGTGCCGTAAACTTTCCGTCCGGAATTGGATATTCTTCTCACGCCTGGTGATGAAATAAGCGCTCAGGGCGATCAGCAACAAACCAGTCAGGAGAATAAACCACCACAGATGCCACACCGGTGGTCGCACCTCAAAAGAGTAGGAAGCGATATTACCCCAGATATTGTTCCCGGAAGATGATTTGACCTGAAAAGCATATTCCCCCGGAGACAGTT
Source organism: uncultured Bacteroidota bacterium (assembly GCA_937876435.1). Taxonomy (GTDB): domain Bacteria; phylum Bacteroidota; class Bacteroidia; order Chitinophagales; family Saprospiraceae; genus Membranihabitans. The sequence continues at coordinate 2,281 of CALEIL010000526.1, read as the reverse complement.
TTTGAAAATTCACGCTTCTTTCACTCCCCGTGTAGTTCCATATGGTGTCTGACCCGGACAACCGGTAAGCGTACTGCACGGCGTCCGGATTCGACAGATGAACGCCCGTATAATGAAAAGAGATGGGGCCGGACCGGTACGGAAGTTGGGTTGTTTCGGAGTTGTTGAATAAATCCGGTCGAATGGTATTACCAGGTTTCCCCGAATAGGTCAAACCCGTAATGGAAGACACCGGCATATGCGAAGGCTCCTCGAAAGCCCCCGGATCAAACCACATCAACCCCGACGTGGTGACCACCCATATACGTCCTTCGTTTTCCTGCATCATACTGGCCCAGTGATAACTACCGGTCGGAAAACCGTGATTGTGGCTGTATGAACTGACATTGTATTCTCCATGTGAGGCGGGAGCGATCCGGATTATTCCATCGTAGCCGACAGCCCAGATCACATGGTGGTCATCGATCAAAAGTTGCAGGTAAATCGGGGTAGATAGCCCATTCCCGAAATCAAATTGCTTCACCAGGACATAATCGTCTCCCTTTTTCCGGCACATCAGTATTCCTTCTCCGATGGTGCTCAACCAGATATTGCCAAATTGATCCCGGTCGATCCCGGTAATCGAAGGATGATTCCTGCCGGTATTCAAAACGGGAACGTGGTACAACGAATCGTTTCTCAATTCCAGTAGTCCGTGGTCACTGGCCAGTAAAAGTGAATTGCCCGGAATTGCTATCCCATCGGTCACAATGGTGTAGGTATTTACCTCACTACTGATGGTATAATGGTGAAATGAAACGCTGTCCGTGGAATCCGTCACGATTTCCGTGATTCCGTTTTCGCCCGTGACGAACAACCGCGGCACGGGGGTGGAAATAAAGGTATAGTGACCGTTGCTCCTCAGACCGTTCGATTTATCATACCTCACAAGTTTGCCATTTCGCAACAAACTCAGCCCTTGATACCCACTACAAAACCAGGTATCTCCATTATCAGATTTATGGATATCCAACACTTCGGACAAGGGAAAAACGGATGGCCCCTGCGGAGTAAAGAGAGGGTCTTCCTTTTCCCGGCTGAAAAGCCTTCCTCTGTTTCCACCAAACAGCAGTGAGCCGTCTTCATTTTCATAACCCGAATACAATTCATCGAATCCTTCCAGCTCGGGTTGGCGGACCGCATGGAACAGAACCGGCCGTGCAAAAAATAATTCTTCATGCGTCCCGATCCACAAGTTATTTTCACTATCCCGCAGGACACAACTTCCCCATTTGAGGTATTCCCCGGAAAGCTTGATCAATAAGCGAGTGGCCCCCGTACGGGGGGTTATTTCATAAATTCCCTCGTACGCGAAGTACAGCAACCGGTCCTGATCGTTGGACAGATAATTGCCAATCCCGTCACTGAACGAATAATTCTGCCGGATGGGTCCGTCCATCATCCACAGCCCGCTAATTTGCGAAGCGACATAGACGGTATCCTGGTTAAGGCCTGAAATTCCTGTGATATAATCCCTGTTTTCGGGAATGGTATATAGCCTGGTCAATTGATGGCCGGCGTATTTGAACAATTCATATCGATTGCTGATAAAGACCGTTCCGTCCCGAGCAATGCTTATAAAACCGGAAGCGTATGAGGTGCCCGAACTATTCTGCCAGCCGGGAAGCAATTCCAGTTTGGGAACGTATGCTTCAGTCGGTGAAGAATGATTCAACCCCGCACCGGAAAATCTGGCGGGGCCCTGGTCGGTGATCCCCCATAATTGGTCGTTCTGATCCATCGCCAGGGAGTAAACTTTGAAAGGTTTACCGTCGGGTACGGCGTGGTGGATGCCGTGATGCCGGAAATAAAACAATCCCCCTTCGGCTCCTACCCAGATGGTTTCATTTCTGTCCTGGACGATGGCGTATACTTTCCCGATCCGTTGATTGTCTGCGAATAAATAATTTTCAAATCCGTACCCATCGAACCGGCTTACTCCGGCGCTGTGCCCTATCCACAAAAAATGATGAACGTCCTGAAACAACATACTGATATCGGATGAAGCGAGTCCATCCGAAGTGCTAAATCGATTGATGTGCCAATCCCCGGTCTCAGCGATGGAAGGGACCGTCAGATTGCTGCCCATCAATAGAATAAGTTGAAGAACGATTGTTATCATTGGCATCACATCTGTGGACAAAATCGATCACGAGTACTCTGTCAGGATAAAGATTTAAGAATCATTCGACGATATTTTGATTCAGATCAAGGCGCTTCGAATGAGTATAGCCGGGGTTCT
>CALEIL010000525.1 GCA_937876435.1 uncultured Bacteroidota bacterium | reverse complement strand
CCGAATTAAACTCAAACGACTTTATCCCTCATTCGAAACTTGACCAAGCACTAGTAATACGGTTTTTTTATGGTAAAATGTATGTTTAGCATGGAAAACATCCATTAACCCGGTTTATTTACAACTTCAGCATCGACATCTTTCTTTTGCAAAGTTGTAACGGAAAACCCCACGGATCCCTCAACATGATCAGGTGATCTCCGGAAGGCGTGATATCATCGCTGTCTTCGCGGGCACCTGCTTTTTGGAGTCTGAGCTTATCCCCTTTCGGGTCGTGAGTGACAAAAGCCAGGTGCACGACCAGTGGACTTTGATCGGGATAGTCCGGCACCGGTGCGGCGTCGTTTTGGTAGATTTCGATCATCACCTGACCGCTGTCATCGGCCAAAAATGTCATATAGGGGGCAACGTCTTGTTGACGGATGATCTTCATGCCGAGGTGAGCCACGTACCAGTCCGCCATCGCCACAGGGTCGGGCACATTGATAGCAAAATGTTCTATTTTCATGAGAGGATGTTTTATATATTTTGATGCAAGATCCTGAAAAAATCGGCAAAAGCGAAGGGTTTTTGAGTACCAGGCTCGGGAATTATCCGATTTCTATAAGTCCGGACCCGGTAATTTTTCCCCTATCCGCAGGCAGCCCGCTAACTTACAACAAAAAAGTCTGCATGGTCTGATCTATACCGGGCTCGATCCCTCTCAACCTTCATCTCAAATGTCTATATTTGAGATGAATTAAAATAAGTCTCATATGATCGGTCAATATTCAATCTCTGGAATTTTGTGTCTGATTTTAGCATTCCAAATCCAATTCGCTCTGGCTCAGAATAAAACCGGACTTTTTGATCCCGATGCTCAGGTGACGAGATTGGCCGGGGATTTTGCTTTCACAGAAGGTCCGGCTGCCGACGAAGAGGGCAACGTTTATTTTACAGATCAACCCAATAATAAAATCTGGAAATGGAGTGTCGATGACGAATTGGTATTGTTCACAGATCAAAGCGGTCGTTCCAATGGACTATACGTCGATCGACAAGGTCGGTTGCTGGCTTGTGCGGATATGGACAATCAACTGTGGCGGTTTGATGCCGATGCCCAACCCGAAATTCTCATCTCTGACTACGAAGGGAAGAGGCTCAATGGACCCAATGACCTGTGGATCCGACCCGATGGAAAAATTTATTTCACCGATCCGTTGTACGCCCGAGACTACTGGACGCGGGATCCCGCCATGCAACAGAGTGGTCAATATATTTACTTTTTTGATCCGGAAAGCCAGGAGTCACTCAAGGTGGTAGATATGGAATACGTTCGCCCCAATGGTATCGTGGGAAACCCTGAAAAAAACCTCCTCTACGTAGCCGATATCGGAGACAGTAAGATCTATGCCTACCGGATGAAGAGAAACGGGACGCTGAAAAAGAAAAAGATTTTTACCGATATGGGATCTGATGGGATGACTATCGACGAACGTGGCAATATTTACCTGACCGGGAAAGGAGTGACCATTTTCAATCCTGATGGGGAAAAAATAGGCCATATACCGGTAGAAGAAGGGTGGACTGCCAACGTGTGTTTTGGCGGGAAAAACCGGGATATACTCTTTATTACCGCATCGACCGGGTTGTATTCCCTGAAAATGAATGTGAAGGGGATGAAGCGATTTTAAAACTCTTAATCGTGTAGGACATTTTGATTTATATTTTCAATTTTCATAAAAATAGTCTCGTATTATTTTGAAAATAGCAATTGAATGTCAAGTTCAATCATCGATCTGAAATTTTAAGGCTTATTTTTTGAATATATTGGAATGTCCGCCTACCTTTGTCCCGTCACAAAAGATCAATAATGCCTGAAATTGAAACGAAGACATTGAAAAAAGACCGATTGAAAACGGAAGCATCTATCCAGTATGCGAAAGATGTGTTTAGCCAAAAACTTGCACAGGAATTGAATTTGACCAAAGTTTCATCGCCCATCATGGTGATGGATGGGACGGGAGTCAACGATGATCTGAATGGTGTGGAACGATGCGTCAGATTTGCCATCAAACAAATGGACGACCAGCACGCGGTAGTAGTCAATTCACTGGCTAAGTGGAAACGCATCCGATTGCGGGATTTTGAGATCGATGAAGATCAGGGTATTTTGACCGATATGCGGGCTATACGGCCTGACGAAGATTACAGCCCTATTCATTCGGTGTACGTGGATCAGTGGGATTGGGAGAAACGGATCTCTCCCCAAGACAGGACTTTGACCCGCTTGAAATCGGAGGTAAAAAAAATATACCGGGCTATGAAAGCCACCGAGCAGGAATTGCACAGGAAATATCCCGAGGTGCTTAAAAAACTTCCCGAAAACATCACCTTTATCCACTCTGAAGAGTTGCGGCGGATATATCCTGATAGTTGCGCAAAAGAACGCGAGAATAAAATAGCCCGCGAACACGGGGCAGTTTTTGTTATAGGAATAGGGGGAAAGATGGGAGATGACCAACCCCACGACGGACGGGCACCTGATTACGACGACTGGAGTACGGAGAACGAAGATGGCTTCCAGGGCCTCAATGGGGATCTTTTGGTCTGGAATCCGGTACTGGAGTCTGCTTTTGAACTGTCATCGATGGGAATCCGGGTTGATCGGGTGGCGTTGCTTAGACAACTCGAACTGAGGGGTGAACTACATCGGAGCAATTTATACTTTCACCAACTCTTACTGCAGGACCAACTCCCTCAAAGCATCGGAGGTGGGATCGGGCAATCCAGATTGTGTATGTATCTTCTGGACAAAAGGCATATCGGAGAAGTTCAGGTTAGCGTATGGCCGGAGCAGGCGTATCAGGAAGCTAGACTCCTGGGTATCGAACTACTTTAGGTACTGGATTTGTGATTTGAAATACAATTTACGCCTTCCCATGGTGGGAATCATGATCCTTCACGTACCCAAAGCGCTCATTGGACCCGCACATAATCCATCGAATATATGGTTTCCGAATGCGGATTGTACCCGCTTAAAACCAAGGTATCTGCTCGAATAGTGAGTTTTTCGCAGCGATCACTTTCTTCCCATATCAAAATGGTATCATTGGGTTGCGCTTTATCCATATTGGTCACGTGATGCGGACAGCGATGTCCCAGAGCGAAAGGCTGGAATCGGGCGGGTTCGGCTACCCCTTCTTCGACCATCTTGAGTGTTGATGCCTGGAATTCAACCCGATTGAACGGGTACTCGGGATCCCGCCAAATACCTTGTAAATGTTGAATCAACTCGACGGTGTCCAGATCCGGAATTTCGATACCGACCATCTCGATCGATCCAACCCCGGTGGAACTTTTATCCTTGGATTCAGAAGCTTGGTCCGATGCCTCATTTACGCAGGACCCTGCGGCGATCATGATGCAAATTGCCCATTGAATGACTGGCTTTTTCATAGTTCAAAAAATTTATCCAGGTTCATGCCCGATTGGAGGATTCACCGCCATTGTGTTTGGCTGGCACCGTGTATT
>CALEIL010000524.1 GCA_937876435.1 uncultured Bacteroidota bacterium | reverse complement strand
TCTCCGTACGGGGCGATGATGTTAACCACGGTGGATTGGGAGATCAGCAGGATTTTGCAGAAACCGACAATTACCGATACAACCAGGGCTATTGGATGTACAATTCTCTGTGGCAGACCATGTACAGCGACATCATCGATGGAATCGCTGCCCAGGAACAGATTGACCTTTTTGCGGAACAGGCTACAGGCAGTAACCCTTCCGTGCAATACAAAGCAGAGATCGATGTGCTCAACGCATATTTACTATTTAACATTTCCAGGGTCTGGGGCGATGTTTTCATCCCTGAAACTTCCGATCCTTCGGATTTACTGACCGCTGAAGTAGCACCCAAAGCGGAGGTAATGCAACACATTTCCGATCAAATGGATGCGGCCATCCCCTCCCTTCCCGATATGCGACCCAACCAGCGCACAGATTTACCGGGTGGTGTCACCAGGTATACCGCACTGGCCATCAAAGCGTTGGCCAATCAGGAATTGGAAAACTATCAGGGGGTAGCTGATGCGACGTCCCAAATCATCAACTCCGGTCTCTTTCAACTGTATCCTGATTTTTATCAGTTGTTCAAAAACCCCGGAAAACTCAGCAACGAAAGCTTACTCGAATTCCAGTATTCAGATTTTGGTCAGGGAACAGGCACTCAGATCACTTACCTGATGGCGTTTTTCGGTCCACAAAGCTGGGAACCCGAGGTAGGAGATATCAACGGTGGATGGGGCTTTTATGAACCCAGTCTGAAGTACATCAAGTTTATGCTCGATCGAAATGAGCAACAACGTCTCGTGACCAGCGTATTGTTTACTCCGCGGGGAATTGCGGAGATTAAGAAAGATCCGGCTTATTCCACTTTGCCTGACTGGATTTCCAATGAAACACCTTCGGGGGACGTCATTCTGGATTATGCCCGGGCCATGTTTGCCAGTGGAAAACACTATCTCCCTTCAGAACAGATCACCCCCGGTCGTACCGACTGGGCCAACGACAAAAATATCCAGGTTATCCGGTACGCAGAGATCCTCCTGATGCACGCAGAAGCCCTGACCAGAGGAGCTACGGGGAATGCAATTTCGGCTGATGAGGCTGTCAATCTGGTGAGAGATAGGGTTGATCTGGCTCCTCTTACCAACGTCACAACGGATCAGGTCCTTGAGGAAAAATTTGCCGAACTGGGTATGGAATGGGGAATCCGGTATTACGATATGTTGAGAACTGAAAAATACGATGAATTATCGTACGATGGCCGATCCTTTACCGCGGACAAAGCATATCTGCCCTATCCCCAGGCTCAGGTGGATATTTTACCGGGTCTCAGACAATAGCGGGATTTTATGCAACTCAAAAATTACAGAATATGAAAACGATAAAATATTTCTTTTCCATTATCTCCATCCTTCTGATGATCATTTCATGCGACGAAGGAATCGATCCCATTACGCCGATACCCCCTGGGAATGATGAGACCGCTCCGGTGATTAACATCAAATATCCTCAGGAAGGAACCCAGATCAGGGTATTGGAGGAAGTTGCGTCGATCGAAATCCAGTTTGAGGTAGTAGACGATATTGAGATTGGTCAGATTGATCTGCTTATCGATGGAAATCAGATCGGTTCACTGACAGACTTCAAAGACTATCGGCGTGTCATCGACACGTACAGTTATGATAACATCACCAATGGGGAACACGTCCTGACCGTGAAGGCGACCGATCTTTCCGGGAAAGTCACTGAACAAATGGTCAATTTCATGAAGGTATCCCCTTATACACCAAAATACGAAGGGGAATTATTGTATATGCCGTTCAATGGGGATTACGTCGATCTGGTGAACCTACGTCCTGCCACCGTCGTAGGATCTCCGGAATTTGCAGGTGAAAGCGTCCAGATGGGAGAGGGAGTCAATGCGTACAAAGGAGCAGAAGGGGCGTACCTGACCTTGCCTGGAGAGACCTTTCAAAGCCAGACGCTTTCAGCCGTTTTCTGGATGAAAGTCAACGCGGTTCCTGACAGGGCTGGAATTCTGGTGATGGGGCCTCCGGATGAGGCTAATCCTGATGCGCCTAATAATCGTACATCCGGATTCAGGTTTTTCAGAGAAAATGCCGGTGGTATGCAGCGCTTCAAACTCAACGTGGGAAATGGAGAAGCCGATAATTGGTTTGATGGAGGTGCAGCAGCTGATGTGGATCCCTCCACCGGCGAATGGGTGCACATGGCTTTTACCATTGCCGAAGACAAGGCTTCCGTCTATATTGATGGTCAATTGGTCAAGGAAGGCGAATTTCCCGGTATAAGCTGGACTGGTTGTGATATCCTTTCCATCATGTCAGGTGCTCCCCGGTTCACGGGCTGGGATCATTTTTCCGATCGAAGCCTTATGGACGAACTCCGTTTGTTCAATCGGGTATTATCAGTCGAAGAAATCAGGGACATTATAGCCGTAGAATCCGGTGAAGTAGTTACCGGATATGAGGGTGAATTCGGTGAAATATTCAAGATGGCTTTTGAGAATGAATACGTGGACGCTGCCAGTGGAACTGTGGCCACAGTCATCGGAACGCCCGGATTTACCGAAGGAACAGAAGGGATGGCCTATCAGGGGTCTGCTGACTCATACCTGACTTTCCCCACCACAGGACTCACCAATGAGGAAATGAGTGCTTCATTTTGGATGAATATCAATGCGGATCCCAATCGGGCCGGTATATTGGTCATGGGACCGATGGATCCTGAAAACCCGGATAAGCAAAATAACCGAACGGCAGGATTCCGGTTTTTCCGGGAAAACGCCGGTGACAAGCAGCGATTCAAACTCAATGTGGGATCCGGGGACAAAGAAACGTGGTTTGATGGAGGGGAAGCAGCGGATGTGGATCCTGCTACGGAAGACTGGGTGCACATAGCCTTTAGTATATCTCAGGAAAAAGCCGCAGTGTACATCAATGGTGAGGTCGTCAAAGAGGACGAATTTGACGGGGTGGATTGGACAGGTTGCGATGTCCTTTCCATCATGTCCGGCGCTCCCCGATTCACAGGATGGGATCATCTATCCGATCAGAGTGCCATCGATGAATTATTGATTTTTGATAAATTTCTGACACAGGAAGACGTACAGCAAATAATGAATAGTACACCCTGACAAAGAGGTAGTAATAAGTGGGAAACAGATACGAATGAACTATCCAATACCAATGCTGATGGTAGTATGGCTGGCTGCTATCAGTTTTTGTTGTCAGAAAGAAGAACCTGAGACCATCGAGCCAGAGGCCTTAACGATTCAATACGCCCGTCTCGGGACTGAATCCATCCTTCACGGAAGTCCAGTATCGCCAAAAGGTCCCATCGTGATTGGTTTTTCCAAACCTGTGGAGGAGCAGGCCGGGGATTTTTTCCAACTCAGCCAGGAATCGGAGAGCGTTATGATAGCTGAGAGCTGGTCCGCTGACCGTCAGGAAATAACGATGACGCTGTCTGAGGCATGGGCCGAAGGCGGAAATTACCGATTGATTATCTCCCCTGATCTGCGGGCCACTGATGGCGCCAGGTTTCCGGGAGATACTTTATTTTTTTCAACTTCAATAGAACCACTGACTTTATCTGTCCAAACCAAAAATGGGGTGGTTCTCCTATCAGGAAATCTCAATACGGGGATTCCTTTGTCACCGGAATTTGAACTCCGGTTTTCCCATGTTGTTTCCGAAGACATCGTTCGGGAGCACATGGAATGGTCAGGAGGTGGGACAGAATCGATTCATCTGACCCCCCGGACGGATAGTTCATTTACTGCGACGATCAGCCATCCATTAGAATATTATGCTTCCTACGAAATCTCGTTCTCAGAAAACCTGGCTGATGCGACTGGACGTCCTTTTGATGAACGCACATTTGAATTGTTCACCACTCTCGATACCACTTTCAAGTTTCCTGAATTGTCTGATGAAGACCTTCTCACCTTGATCCAGGAAAAAACCTTTGGGTATTTCTGGGAAGGGGCGGACCAAAACAGTGGAATGGCCCGGGAAAGAAACACGAGCGGAACGACGGTCACCACCGGTGGCACAGGTTTTGGGTTGATGGCGATGATCGTAGCAGTGGAACGCGGATTTATATCCAGAACAGAGGCGCTGGAACGCTGGAATCAAATTTTTAATTTCCTGCGAGATGCTGAACGGTTTCACGGTGCCTGGTCCCACTGGATAGATGGGGCGACCGGAAATGTCAGACCATTTAGCCAAAAAGACAACGGGGCAGATCTGGTCGAAACGGCATTCCTCGTTCAGGGCATGCTGACGGTGCGCCAATACCTGAATCCATCCATACCGGAAGAAATGGAATTGATCGAACTGATCAATGAACTGTGGCGGACGGTAGAATGGGATTGGTTTACCCGATCGGGCGAAAACGTCTTGTACTGGCATTGGTCCCCGGAATACGAATGGGAAATCAACCTTCCCATCCGTGGTCACAATGAAACACAGATCATCTACGTCCTGGCGGCGGCATCGACTGATCACGATATCAGTAAGGAAGTATATGAGGAAGGCTACGCCAGATCCGGGAATATGAAAAATGGAAATACTTATTACGACATCACCTTGCCACTGGGACCTGAGAAAGGAGGACCTTTGTTTTTTACACATTATTCCTACCTGGGAATGGATCCGAGAAACCTGTCTGATGAGTACGCCAATTACTGGGAACAAAACGTGAATCACAGCCGGATCAATCGGTCGCATTGCATCGAAAATCCCAATAGGCACATCGGATATTCAGCCGAATGCTGGGGATTGACGGCCAGCGATGGGAACGAAGGTTACTCTGCTCACAGTCCTACCAATGACCGGGGCGTGATCACCCCCACCGCTGCCATTTCTTCCCTGCCTTACACACCGGAAGAATCCATGGATGCTATCCGGCATTTTTATTACATCCTCGGAGACCGGTTGTGGGGTGAATACGGTTTTTACGATGCGTTCAACATTTCCGAAGAGTGGGTGGCGGATTCTTATCTGGCGATCGACCAGGGACCCATCATCTGCATGATCGAAAACTACCGAACGGGACTTCTATGGGAGCTTTTTATGAGTGCACCCGAAATCCGGACCGGATTAACCAAATTAAATATTGATTATGAATAAGACACGAAAACTATCAAATATTGCGGGATGGTCCGCCGGTATCTCTGGGACAATTTTCATTTTAATTTTGTTCGGATGCCACAGAAAAATAAATACCCATATTCCATCTGACAAAGACCTGTTGGATAAGGTTCAGGAGCAAACCTTCAATTATTTCTGGGAGGGAGGCGAACCCATATCCGGCGGCGCCCGCGAACGTCTTCACATGGATGACGTATATCCCACCCACGACAAAGACATCATCACCTCGGGGGGGACGGGGTTTGGGATTATGGCCACCATCGTAGGGATCGAACGTGGATTTATCACCCGGCAGCAAGGCTACGACCGATTGCTGAAATTGACGGAATGGTTGGGTGATTCCGACCGGTTTCACGGAGCCTGGCCCCATTGGTGGATGCCCGATGGTCGGGTCCAGCCATTTAGCCAGTACGATAACGGTGGAGATCTGGTGGAAACTTCTTTTCTGGTTCAGGGACTGATTACGGCCCGTCAATACTTCATGGATGGAAATGAAAAAGAAAAAGAACTGGCCCGGAAAATGGATGAACTCTGGCGAGGAGTGGACTGGAAATGGTACACACGCGGTGAAAACGTATTGTACTGGCATTGGTCTCCCAAATACGAATGGAAAATGAATTTTCCGGTGCATGGGTACAATGAATGCCTGATCATGTATATCCTGGCAGCCAGTTCGCCGACCCATCCTGTCGACCCGGTCGTATATACGGAGGGATTTATGATGGATGGCAAAATCGTGAGTCAGGATGAATATTATGATTTACCTCAGGTACTCTACCATTACGGAACTCCCGATAGAATGGTCGGTCCCCTGTTTTGGGCTCACTATTCCTACCTGGGATTGAACCCCCATGGATTAGAGGATCAATACGCCAATTTTTGGGAACTGAATAAAAATCACGCTTTGATCCAGTACCGGTATTGCGTGGATAATCCTAAAAATTATGAAGGGTATTCTGATTCGTGTTGGGGACTTACTTCGAGCTATTCTACCAATGGGTATGCTGGTCATAGTCCAACCAACGACCGCGGCGTGATTTCTCCGACCGCAGCGCTGAGCTCCTTTCCATATACTCCTGAGCAAAGCAATCGGTTTCTGCACTTTCTATACGGTGATCATCCCGAATTGATCGGTGAATACGGACCTTATGACGCCTTTAGCCTGGAGGAGGATTGGTTTTTACCGCGGTATCTGGCCATCGATCAATTGCCCATCCCGGTTATGATCGAAAATTACCGGACTGGTTTGATTTGGGATCTTTTTATGTCCGCCCCCGAAATCCAATTTGGCCTGGAAAGGTTGGGGTTTGAATACAACGTAAAGAGTTCCCGATGAATCCTGGAAGGGATTAATACTTTCAATTGCTGAAGCTAATATTTAAATCGTCGTCTCTTAAATTCAGTCAATCGTCTGGACAATTTTCGGCTTTATCGTATATTTCATGCAGTTTTTAATTATCAAATACGCATGGAAAACAGAACGATTAAAAGATTTAAGTACCACGACTGGGCCAACGACCGCATTTTGAATCATTTAAAAAGTTTACCGGACCAGGTATACAACGAAGGGATCGACAGCGTTTTTTCGTCCATCCATGAAGTTATCGTACATATATACAACGTGGATGGTATGTGGCTGAGCGTCATGTCCGGAGATACCTTCGACCAAACCATGGAGGTCATCAACCACCTCGATCAAAAATCAAAAGGTACAAGCCTTCATGAAATGATTGCCCTTTATGAGGAGGTGGCGGACAACTACCTGGCTTTTATCCGTTCGTTGAAGGATCCCGATCAACAGATCACCATCTACCATCCCAGTTATGGCGAAATGACCACGGAGGTAAGTGAGCTCGTGGAGCATGTGGTCAATCATGGCACCTACCATCGTGGGAATATTACCGCCATGCTCCGGCAGCAGGGTTACCCTGGAATTCCTACGGATTATATTTTTTATTTATACGAGAAGTAACTCCGGATCGAATCCGGAATGACACGGTTTTTGAGGTTCAGGTTAGCCCACAATTCACCCAAAAACACACAGCTAAATGCTAACGGCTAATAGCTAACAGCTTTCTATTGCGACAACTCGAGTAACCGATCCACCGTATAGGGCAAGGCCTCCAGGAATGCTATCAGGTCTGACAATTCCTGGTTGGACAGGGATTGATCCAATCCGGCAGGCATTAGCGAAACTTCGCTTTGTTCCATGGATACGATTTCAGCCTCCGGAATCCGGACGACCATACCAGGAGCCTGCTCAATCACCACTACGCCACTTTCCAGTCCTTCTTTTAACACGCCAGTATACGATTGACTGGCCGTTCGAACGACATATGTTTCATATTCCCGGGCAAAAGTCACGCTGGGGAAAACGATGGCTTCCAGCAAATCGTGGCGGGACCGGATGGCTCCGATAGTGGTCAGGTCAGGCCCAAAACTCTGCCCTTCGTCCCCTACCGTATGACAGGTAGAGCAAATAGCTTTTCCAAAAAACAAATCTCTTCCCCGGCCTATATCTCCTTTCACCAAACCTTCCTCCACAGCGTGAAGTTGGTCGTGTCGTTCCGCATTTTGTTGACGCAGGATTTCCATCACCGGCTCAGCATTCTGACGAACGTTCTCTGGATAATTCTGTAAAACGGAAGCCAATTCCTGCTCGCTGAACAGATTCAGGTATTCCTCTTTTTCATTTAATGCCTGGACGAGTGGAATCCCGGCTTGTTCCGATGAATCTTTTGCAAACAAACGAACTATTCCGGTAAATGTAACCTCATCAGCTTCGGATAAAGGAGATCCGGCCAGTTCTTCCAACTGGTTGCTGGTCAATTCCGCTCTATCCAAAACTTGTTGGGCTGAACGCCGAATGCCCACCGAATTGGAGTGCGATAAATACGAGATGATTTGTCCAAATTCCTGGGAGGACAAACCCGGATCACTCATCAATCGGGCATTGAGCACTCTGAGGTAGGTTTCCGGCTGATCTGACATTTTCCCCATTAATTGATTGAGCCGGTCCTCCAAATTTTTGATTTGACGTGTTTCTATCACATTGATTGCGGTGGACTGAAGGGATTCCGATGAAGACATGAGTTGATTCCCCAAACTTGAAATCCATTCCGATGGAACCCGTCCCGAACATTTACCCATGACCCGCAGCAAGGAGATCCGGATGTTCTCTGCGGTGGATGGTGCATCTATGGTTTTATGGATGAAATTTTGAATCATCGAATTTCCGCAAAAGGTAACGAGCAGATCTTCCATTTCGGTGATTTCTGCCTGATCCATTGAGCCCTGTGCAAGGGTAGATTTCACATAATCTGTGACGACTCCAGCCCATTCGGGGTGGTGACTCAGTACCCAAATCCCGGTTTCCTGCAGTTGTGATTCCGTAGAAGTGAGGAAAGGCCGTACGTGTTCGCTGGATAAAGGAGAATCGTCCATTTGATCGAGGACGACCAACGCCGACATCCGCGCATAGGGATCGTTGTGGGTCAATGCCTCAACCACCGGACCCGGTGTTTTGAGTGTAATAAGCGCGTACCTGATGGAATGCTGTAAAAACCGGTCGTCCACCCCAATCGATGCTTCAACAAGGCCGGGAACCGCGTCTTGGCTCCCAATTTGCCCCAGGGCGGTGGCAGCCTGACGCCGGACCCTTATCGAGGAGTCCGAACGTACGATATCCAAAAGGGTTGACAAGGCTTTTTCATCTTTTGACAAACCACATAAGCGGGCACCTGCGATTCTGATATCCTCAAAATCATCCGACAGCGCTTCCCGCACCAGTGCTTTGCCTTCTTCCGTATGAAGGCGATGTATAGCGTATAAAATCTCCAGACGTTGTGGGTCGGTCCCGTTCTGATATCTGCCTCGCAGTACTTCCAGTGACCCTGGTCCGGTCGAGACCAGATTTTCCAGGGCATTGCGACGAACCATAGGTCGTTTGTCATCCAGTAGGGTGATCAGTTCCTGGGGAGTTTTTTGATCAAAAGCGATCGAGGTACCCCAGGGATCTTCAAGATCAGTGGTTCCGGTTTTCTTGATTCTGAAAACTCCCCCTGGCACGTCCGGCTTGGCAACCCGGGACAAAGGGCACCCTTTGATAAACCATCCTCCGGTCACGATGATCAGTAAATCTCCGTTTCCGTCCTGCAGTACATCGGTCGGATGGAAATCCGGTATATCAGATGATAAGAAGACCTGGTCCTCAGACTGATAAGAGCCGCCTGTGGTTGCGATGGAATGCCTCAAAACCTGACCGGTGTTGAAAATAGCACTGAACCACTCACCTTCGTATTCATTTCCCCAATGATTATCCCGAAAACGGACCAGTCCCGAAGGAGCAACCCGCGGCATTTTGGTCACCACCGGCATCAGATCACCCGTCAATTTGAGCTTATCTTCGTCGATCACCGAGTAATACTTGGGATATACGCCTCCGTAGACCCAATGCATCAGAGCATCCCGTTGTCCATTAGCCGGATCTCTGAAATACGTCATCGTGCCGATGGGATCGCCACCCGGCATAAAATCAATTTCGATGGCGTTGTCAAATCCCCCACCACTCAACGATTCCAATCTGCTTCCATCCGGGAGAAAACGCCAAATCCTGGTCCCCTTGCCCTGTAGTCGCTCGCCTTCCCGGGTGGTTATGTCAAATCCCCTGCGCGCATCAGCTACGTACATCCATCCATCCGGTCCCATAAACGGACCACTCAGAATGGCTCCGTTGTTGTAAAGGATCCAGCCCGTCAGTACCACTTCTCTTTGATCCGCTACGCCATCCCCATCGGTGTCGGTCAGCTTCAGGATGTCGGGTGGAGCAGCAGCGTACAAACTCCCATCGTGGAAGGTCCCACCCATGGGAAAAGGAATATTATCTGCAAATACTTGCGATTTGTCAAACTCTCCATCCAGATCCGTATCGGTCAACAATCGGATGTGATAGGTCGGATCAGCCACCATTGAATCCGTGGACATATCGTTGGGTTCGGTCGATTCAAAAAGAAACAACCGACCTTTGTCATCAAATGTAGCAAACATAGGAAATGAAATCAGATCGGGTGATACCGCTGGTTCGATCGTAAAACCTTCCGGCAGGTGAAACCGGCTGTCGGAGGACTGATCCTCAGAATTGCATCCCATCTGGAAAAATAAACAGACTAACATCAGGAATAATAATCCTTTCTGAACAAATGGATATGCGTGTCCCATTATTGGATGGCTTTTTTAAGTAGATTATGCGTGATTTGTTGTACTCTGACATCTGGTCCATGGGGTCTGCTATAGTGCGACCAAGGCAGGGTATGACCTGGTGGATGACTCAGTCCCTGACACCAAAAGATGGTGGAGGCATTGAAGACAAAGTTGTTTTTGGGTCCCGGATAGATCACCGCTGTCCATTCCTGCGGCGTAACGCCACCAGTCCATACCATCCCCCTGGCCACTTCTTCCAGTCCTGGTATATCTGGTGGATCCCCGTGGTGCTCCCAGCCGACCAGTCCGGGGATTGCCTCTCCGTTTTTGATCCCCGTATTTTCAAATATCCAATGACCGGCATTGGTGATTTTCCAATCCCCGCCTCCGTTCTCCGGACTGATATTGCGGACACCCATTAGGTAACCTTCATCGGGACCTCGCTCGGGAAACGGTCCATGCCTTTCTTCCCTCAGGTTTGCCCACGTGTAGTTTCCGCCGTAAGGTCCTCCCCGATAAATTCTTCGATTTTCCACTCCTTCGCCGTTGGGCGAAAAAGGAGAAACCCAGCAGACTGCATTCCCCGAAAAAAACATTAAACTCACTCCGGCGTCCCTCATTTTTACAACGCTTTCATACTGTCGGATGTCCCAGTATTCATCGTGCCCTACGCTGAGAAATGATTTGCATTTCAACCCCCGGTCAGGGGTAATCATATCGCTGTTGGCACAGTAGGTTACATCGTACCCATGCTCCTCAAGGAAGTACGCCATGGGAAATTCGAAAGACAAATATTCCCCCGATCCGAAAGATAAGGGATCGTTAACGATGCCGGTATACTGGGATTGTCGTCCGTAAGGCCTGTCAAAACTTACCTGCGCCCACGGACCTTGTACGCCTTTGGGATGGGTATAAATAGAATAATTACTGGGCCAGCGATTGTAGGCTTGCCAGGTATTGTCCGAGCATTGGAACAGGACATCTGCAGGTCGGTCATCCGTGACGATAAATATGATATAACTCTGCCAATAGGGATCCTGAGGATCGGCCTGAAGCGTCGTCAACCGCCCCACATACACACCGGAGACCCAGTCTTTTTCGATATGAAGACTAAGGGTCGGTTCCCACTGACATTCGTGGATGTTCTTGTCACCAGGTTCAGGCACTGGCTGCTTTTTCCCCTGAAACGGCCCCAGTTTTTTCATCAACCGGGCGCCTTTTCCTCCATAGTATCCGGTTCGGAATATCTCCAGGTTAAACTCGCGGACGGGATCCGTAGAGATCATGACATGCAGCGTATCACCGGCCTTCACGCTTTGCCGGCTGCAATACCCCTCGATCCAGGGAGTCCGTTGTGAGGAACTATCCGGACGCACCCGGGTAAGTTGCCAGTCGGAAGAACCTTCATGCTCATTCTCCCGGGTGATGGTATTTGATTTATTTTTAGGAATATTCGGTATCTGTGGGATAGTGGGAATGGTAGCCCCAATCCCCAGCACCGCACTCTCTTTCAAAAATTTTCTTCTTGGATTTTCTTTTTGACTCATGGTCCCTCGTTTTCTGGCTGGTGAAGTTAGTAAAACACGTGATTATTTGGAGAAACTGGAAACGTTTATCTAAATTCTTATTTAAAAAAAATAAATAATCAAGGAGGAGACCCGAATGACGAATTTCGAACTGCTCAATGAGGAATTCTATTTTTTAAGGTTCTGGAGATCTGATCATACCGCAGTTGTCTTTCGATTCTCCAAAACACATTCTCTCAATGAAAAATTGAGTATATTCAACTTTTACAAGATCTCTAAACATGACGGACTCCACGAAAATTGCGCTTATCAGGGATGAGGAATGGCTCAGGGAATACGAATCCAATATTGCGGAGCGTCTTCATCGGTTCTCCACGGCTCTGGACGAGATCGGGCAAATAAGCGGCAGCATCCTGGAGTTTGCCCGGATCCATGAATACTTTGGCATCCATTTTGATCAGGAACGAAATGGATGGATTTACCGGGAGTGGGCTCCGGCTGCTTATCAGTTATTTTTCTTCGGCGATTTCAATAACTGGGATCGATACAACCATCCGATGACCAAAGACCCTGGTGGTGTCTGGGAAATATTTCTTCCCTACGAAACATACAAGGATAGATTTATTCATAAGGGTCTTGTAAAAGTCCACGTAATTTCGCCTGCAGGGAGCCTGGACCGGATACCCGTTTATATCCGGAAGGTGATCCAAAACGACGAAAACCATGATTTTGCGGGCCAACTGTGGTTTGGGAAAGAATTCTCCTGGACCGATCAGAATTATACTTCGGAATCCAGTCTGCGCCAACCCCTGATCTATGAATGTCACGTAGGCATGGCCCAGGAAAGAGCAGGAGTGGGAACGTACAAGGAATTTGAAGAAGCGATCCTACCCAGAATCAAGCAGGCCGGTTACAACACCATTCAACTCATGGCCGTCATGGAACATCCCTATTACGGATCGTTCGGATACCATATTTCCAATTTTTTTGCACCTTCCTCCCGCTTTGGCAGTCCGGAAGACCTCAAATCACTGGTCAATCGGGCGCATGAATTGGGTATAGCGGTGGTGATGGATATCGTCCATTCCCACGCGGTCAAAAACGTCAACGAAGGCATCAATGAATTTGATGGCACCGATTATCAATATTTCCATGCCGGCGCAAGGGGTTATCACCAGGGTTGGGACTCCAAGGTTTTTGATTACGCTAAGATCGAAGTCAAGCGGTTTTTACTATCCAATATTCGCTACTGGCTGGAAGAATTTCATTTTGATGGTTTCCGGTTTGACGGAGTAACCTCTATGATGTACACTCATCATGGCTTATCGATGGATTTTGGTCCCGTGGACCTGTATTTCAACGATCACGTTGATCTGGATGCCATCGTGTATTTACAACTGGCGAATAAACTAATCCACGACTTGAAGCCTTACGCGATTTCGATCGCAGAGGATGTGAGCGGGATGCCCGGATTAGCCAGGAAGATCGAGGACGGAGGGATAGGATTTGATTTCCGGATGGCGATGGGAGTTCCGGATTACTGGATCAAAACGCTCAAACACAAACCCGATGAAGAGTGGGATATGTACGGTCTCTGGCATCAATTGACCAACCGACCGGCGCATGAACGGTCAATAGCCTATGCGGAAAGTCATGACCAGGCATTGGTCGGTGACAAGTCCCTGGCATTCTGGTTGATGGACAAGGAGATGTACTACAGCATGTCTACTTTACAACAAAATCTGGTCATCGACCGGGGGATCGCACTTCACAAATTGATCCGTATGATCACTTTCTCGCTGGGTGGGGAAGGCTATCTGAATTTTATGGGCAATGAATTTGGTCATCCGGAATGGGTGGATTTTCCACGCGAAGGGAACAACTGGAGCTATCTCCATGCCCGGAGACAATGGTCATTGGCTGATGACCCACTGCTGCGGTATAGCCACCTGAACGCGTGGGATCAGGCCATGATTGAATTGGGCAAAGAATATCAAATTCTGATGGCACCTCCCGCCACTCAACTGCATTTGAGTCCGGAAAATAAGATCATCGCCTATGAAAGGGGCGGATTGATTTTTGTATTTTCTTTCCATCCATCCACCTCATTCACAGATTACCCGATCTATGTCCCAAAGCATGGCAAGTATAGGATTGTACTGGATTCTGATTCCGGAACATTTGGAGGATTCGGGCGACAGGATCATAGCGTCGAACATTTTTCCGATGAAAACCAATGCGTCCATCTGTACATTCCAAGCAGAACGATGGTAGTGCTTCGTTGGGTCCATTGAAACATCAAACGCAGATGGTATGCTCATATCAGCCAACAGCCAATTAGTTTGTCAAAAAACAAATTCTCTAAACACCAATAAGATTAATCATATCAAAATACGGTTGAGAAGGTTGAGATGGGTTGAAGAAACCCGTGTAACCAGTGAAAGCCGCGAGTGGTGATCTGAGAGAAATCCCGGCTTCAGATGCCCCTCCCCGCCAGCCAACCCAGGCTTCCGAGTCCGATATTTCCAGAACGAGAATGAGAGAAGAGAGCGGATTAAGAGACTTGATTAAAACTTGAGAAATCTCGTCCTCTCCGGAAAGCGTGTCAAGCACTCCACACTTCACACTCACACTCACACTCACACGGCCAATAGCCAATAGCATCTTATCAAAAAGTAAATCCTCCAAACACCTAAATCATCTCCCCCAGTTTCAAAACCGTTTTCCAGTTTCGCGTGGTGGCTTTCACTTCCAGGTTTTTTTCAAAGAATTGATTGCTTAATTTGGTTTTGTGATATTTTCCCTCACCCCCGAGACGCAGAAAGACGCATCTGCCTTCGATTTCAAACTCGTCAGGTAGGAAATCGGCTGGGTTTATCTTGTCCACCCTATTCCTGGACGGAAGATCACTCAGAAACGTAAGATGAAGTACGCTGATGTCTTCGTGTTCGTTTTTGACAAAAGGATTTGCCGCGATTGCGGCGGTTAATTCAGCCCCCGGAAATACGATCACAGGAACATCATACCCATATTTTTTATTGATCGCAGATTCTATCCTTGCTGCCGTGGTCCGGGGATTTTCTCCGGGTATGCCCTCAAATATGACGTTTCCACTTTGAATATAGGTCGTCACATCGGTGAATCCCAGAATCTGAAATAAACTTCGGAGATCAGCCATCAGAATTTTACGGTGTCCCCCCACGTTGATCCCCCGAAGGATTGCCAGATTTTTCATGATTTAGAAAATTTTATAGACGTTCGAAATTCTCTTGCAACGCTTTGGGACCTCAACAAATGTAGCTTTTTTCCACTAAATCCGCGGGAATTACCTTACCTTTGTGGCTCACAACAACAAAATGTTCACTCAAAACTGAGAAATTCTAATTTCTGCGAATTGCCCCTGGTAGCCCAAATAAAGAATTTCAGCAAATAATTTTTCTATGTTCTAATCCGACAGGAAAAATATATATTTAAATAGAAGAAATGCTCTCAAAAAAGACGAAATACGCCATCAATGCTCTGGTTTATATGGCCAAACATCAAGAGGACCAACCCATATCCACCAGGGTGATTGCCGAGCAACAACATATCCCACTCAAATTTTTGGAGGCCATCCTGGTCGAACTCAAAAATGCCCGCCTGGTCAATAGTAAAAAAGGAAAATACGGGGGATACTCCCTCAATAAATCTTCGGACGAAATAGACATCGCTGAAATAACCAGGTTATTTGACGGCTCCATCGCCTTACTGCCCTGCGTGACTTCCCGATTCTATGAGTCCTGCGAAGAATGCATCGATGAAGCCACTTGTGGAATCCGACAGGTCTTCTCCGAAATCAGGCTCGAAACCCTGAAAAGAATGGAATCAGCCACTTTAGCGGACATTATCCAACGAGAGACGCTACTCAGGCAAAAATAAATTTTTTAAATTTAACGCCTATAATTGTGGTAGGTTATATATGTTTACTTATGTTTGTTTCGCCTTGTAAAAAAATTAGCAGGGTCTGCTAATTGGAAAGAGGATGGCTTCAAACCTGGCTCTTTCTTTTTGGTTGCCAAAAATCAAAATGGACGTTTATAAGACTCTTGTGGACTAAGGAAAATTGTCATTTTATGAATTTATATCATACTACTTTTATAGGAGTAGTTAATTTATAATTTTTTCGTCTTCAAATAATCACGCAATGGATGAAATGAAATTTCAATCCGGGGAAAAGCCCACCGGGGCCGGAAAATGGATCGCCAAACTATCTTTTAAGCACATTGGATTGGCCATCATATCCCTGAAAATATTAGCCCTGGTTTTCTTTGGCTACCTGCTTGTCCAGGAATTTCAAAACGGAAGTCTGGTCTTTGATGGGACATTCAAATGGTTTATCCTGGCTGGTTTTGTGGCCCAGATCATAGATGGCGCACTGGGAATGGCCTACGGCGTGAGTTGTACGACACTGTTATTGAATTTCGGTCTGCCACCGAGCATTGCCTCAGCGAGCGTACATACGAGCGAGATATTTACGACCGGCGTTTCAGGATTATCCCATTTAAAATTCAGGAACATCGACAAGACCCTTTTTTTTAAACTCGTCTTCACAGGTGTTCTGGGCGCAGTGATGGGGGCTTTCCTAATTTCCGACGTGTTGGACGGTAAAATTGTCAAACCGTTTGTTGCTGCTTATTTGCTGATTCTGGGCATCATAATTTTGCTAAAAGGTATACAGAACGTCAAAAAAGAGAACAAGGTCATCAAACACGTAAAAAGCCTCGCTTTCGTGGGTGGTATTTTGGATGCTTCCGGTGGCGGGGGATGGGGTCCTATCGTCACGTCCAATCTATTGAATCAGGGTAGTGATCCTCGAAAAACAATAGGGACGGTCAATACCGCTGAGTTCTTTGTCACTTTTTTTGCCACCGCCATATTCATATTTTTCCTCGGTGTCCAATTTTGGCAAATCGTTATCGGCCTGATTCTGGGAGGCACGCTGGCAGCCCCAGTGGGAGCCTATATGGTCACCAAAATCAACAAGCGGTTATTAATGATTTTTGTGGGTCTTCTCATCGTGCTTACCTCATCTTATACGATCTATAAGGCTTTGATGGGGTGATTGGCTGTACGCTATAAGCTGTAGGTTGTAGGCTATAAGCTGTAGGTTGTAAGCTGGTGAGTATGGATACTCGCATATAAGGTACATGTGGAATTCACACCCAGAATTCAAACAATTACCCCCACAGCTTAAAGCTGACGACAGGACTATCCGATTTTTAAAAAATAATCGTAAATTATGCCCTCAATAACTCTGGATCCATGGGAGGCCGGCTATATATATCAAGAAAATCTTCTCCTGACATCCCTCCTGTACAATACTTTCAGGTACTGATAAAAAGAAATTCCCATTTTAGTTTTCCGATCTTTCTGTGCCTCTTTATACTCAATGGTTGCATCTCACAGTTGTTCCAGGGTCCTACTCAGGTTGCGGTAAATCCCGGTACCATCTCTGAAATTCCGCTTCGGATGGAAAATGGTTTGATATTTATAGAAGCAGATATTCACGGTACTCAGGGTTGGTTTCTATTTGACAATGGATTTTCCCAAAGTGCAATTAATCCGGAATTTGCACGGAGAACCGGCATCGAATTTAATACCAGTTCAGGGCTGACAGATTTCCACAACAAGTCCATGGATACTCCCAAAACCAATGTGGATACCACCCGAATCGGGGATTTCAATTTTTTAAAGACAGAGTTTTACAAAATATCCACCGATCACCTCTTCCCATGTACCAGTGTGCATGGGATTATCGGAGGAAACATCATCAATGCCGCAAATTGGGAAATTGATTTCGAAAATCAAAAAATGCGGATCTCAAAGGAACCGTTTTCCAACCCGGGGACTCCGCTTGAAGTCGAATTTAAAAGAAATAATGAAACCATGGTCAATATTACTATTGGAGGAAAGTTACCAGTAAAATGTAAGATTGATTTTGGCAGCAATTCGGCTCTGAACCTGCGGTATGAAGTAGCGAAGCTCCACCTGGCAGGCATGGCGGTCGAAGAAAGCGAGGGGATAAGAGCCATTTCCACCCATGGGCCCGGACCTATAGAGACCTATTATCGTATAGTCGATCCACTCTTACTGTCCCAGGGTGATCACGTCTTGCTCCCGGCAGCCACGGTACTCACACCCCGTCTCAAATATGCAGGATATCTGGGCACAGAATATTTCAGGCAGTATAAAGTCACCATCAATTCCTCAGAGGAGAAGTACATCCTCTCCCCGAATACAACAATAACCGACACGGAAATTAATTATGAGTACGGATTGGGGTTATACCTTCTGGAGGGTAAATGGAAAATTATTCAAAAAAGCCTGACCGATACTGCCCTGGTCAATATTCCGTTACTCGACATAGTGGCTGAAATTGATCAAATGCCGGCTATTCAATTCAAGGACATTTGCGCATTCCGGGAATATCTGGAAGGTAAAAAAGCCCGTAAGGAACCATTGATAGTGAAACTCCAAGGATCAGAGGATGTGGTAATACTACCATTTGAAACTCCCAAATCAATAATTCTTGAATAAATATTTGGAATTTTTTTCAGAAATATTTCATATCTTTTAGTCAAATTAATGGACATGGAAAACAAACAGGACCATCCCGGCATATACATCCCACCACCACTGTTTTACGTTATCGCTTTCATTGGATCCCTTTTTCTCCAAAAAATAGTCACTCTCAACGATCAATTTTTCCAAACCATTGCCGCCAGCATCCTGAGCATACTCCTGATCATTGCAGGTGTTATATTTCTTATTCCTGCTCTGAGGAGATTTATTAAAAGCCGGAATACAGTAATCACTGCAAAACCAGCCAATTCCTTACAAACCGAGGGCGTATTTGCCATCAGTCGCAATCCGATGTACCTGAGTCTGATTTTGCTATATACTGGAATATCATTTTTGATCGGAAACTGGTGGTGCATCATTCTAATACCTATACTTTTTCTCATCAATCAGGAATACATCATCAAAAGGGAAGAAAGCTACCTCGAAAGACGTTTTGGTGAAGAATATCAGGATTATAAATCAACAGTAAGAAGATGGCTCTGACATGCAGGTCGGTAAATATGGATACATTCTGATTGAAAAGTTCTATATTGGGTCCGATTTGACGCAATGAAGACTTATCTGAAAAAACATTCATGAAAGCCATCATCTATTCCAAATACGGGCCACCTGAAGTAGCCAAATTGAGGGAAATAGAAAAACCTGTTCCACAAGAAAATGAGATACTTATAAAAGTATATGCCTCCACGGTTAATCGCACCGATTCCGGTTTTCGAAGCGCACAATATTTCGTTTCCAGGTTTTTCAGCGGGTTGTTCAGACCCAAACATCAAATACTCGGATGTGAATATGCGGGGGTGGTTGACGAACTGGGAAAAAATGTCACCCTGTTTCAAAAAGGTGATCGGGTATTTGGATACAATGATCATACTTTTGGTGGACACGCCGAGTACCTCACAGCCCGCGAAGACAAAGCAATTACCACCATACCGGAAAATCTAACCTTTGAGGAAGCTGCCCCGCTTACAGAAGGAGCGCATTATGCGCTGAGCAACATCAAGGCTGCCAAGGTTAGGATTGGTCAGGAGGTCATGGTATACGGGGCTACCGGAGCCATAGGTACGGCAGCCGTCCAGATACTCAAACATTTTGGAGCAGTAGTGACCGCTGTATGCAACACCAAAAATGTAGAATTGGTAGAAACGCTCGGTGCCAATAAGGTAATCGATTATCAAAATGAAGATTTTACGCTAACCGAAAAACGCTTTGACTTCATATTCGATGCGGTCGGCAAATCCTCTTTCGGACAATGCAAACCCCTGTTGACCAACAAGGGGATATACATTTCTTCTGAATTGGGCAAATACTCAGAAAATATATTTCTGGCCCTGATCACCCCCATTTTTGGCGGGAAGAAAGTCATGTTTCCTATTCCACATATGACCAAGGACATTATAGAATATTTAAGAAAACTGGCCAAAAAAGGAAAATTCCATCCCGTCATCGACCGGATTTATCCTATGGAAGATATCGTCGAAGCCTACCGCTACGTCGAATCCGGACAAAAAACGGGGAATGTGGTATTGAGAATAAGGGATGAGGATTCTTGATGTACGTTTTTTGATGTACGATCTACGAATGACGAATTGTCGATTGACGACTAGTGCACCAGTCACTCGTAGATCGCTAGAGCCGTAGGCTCGGCCCGGTATTGTAGCCCCCGGTTTCAACCGGGGGGTGACGGTTTAATTAGAAAAATTGAGATCCTTAGGATCGACCGACAGGCAATTCCAATAGCGAATGACGAATTGTCAAGTGCGCTGAGAACTAAGTAAATGATGCTATTGACGAGATTATTTTTTGCCAGAACGAAGAATCATGACCGAATGAAGTCTCGGAAATGAAATGCGCGAGACCAAAGGTCTGGTAGACCTTTGATGAGGGAACCGAGGATCCCTATCCGAGGGTGG